>NZ_JAEQCI010000114.1:0-4763 GCF_020738565.1 Microcoleus sp. PH2017_12_PCY_D_A
CCATCACAAGATTGACAAAACTTATATTGCCGATGCCAGCTCAAATTCACTCATCTTTCTAAATGCTGTTTTCTGACTTTTTCAGCAAGCCCTATTTATTGTTTAACCTGTGACGTATAGATGTAAGGTGCGCCACAAGCACGCTACAGTTTTTTGTCGATCTATAGCCTTTCTCAAATAGATGAGGGACGCTTATGGTAATGGGTAATCGGTAATCGGTAATCGGTAATCGGTAATGAATAATTGCCACAGCACCAGCTTTTGAAATGCCAGCTTTTTTATGATTACCAGAAACAATTGGTTTAAAGCCTCTCCCTTTTATGGAGAAATTAAAATCAGACTATTCATGAGTCAAATTTTCTTCTTTACAGGTAGAGATAGCTCTCAACTGTCAACTGTCAATTGAATTACCAATTACCAATTACCAATTACCTATTACCAATTACCTATTACCTATTACCAATTACCTATTACCCATTACTTCATCTTTAACTCGAACTGCTATAGTTATTAGATATAGCGGTTCTCAAAAAAATGAGGTATGCCCTAGGCGCTAGGCCCTAGGCCCTAGGCGCTATGCCCTAGGCCAGACAGTATCTCATATGAGAGCTTGAAAGGCTATAATTCAATCTTTAGCTGAATTTAACAGCTTTGCCAAAACGTTTCGCGTTATCTGCTGAGCTCCGGCATTTAAGACTGGCGATCGCAACTGCGGCGCATTGTAATCGTCCAATCCCCACGCCCACTGCATCGAACCAGTCGCGAATACTTTCGCCCCCGAATCTGCGGTATAAACCGTCATGTCAGCATAGCGAGTCCCGCCGCCGTGAGGGTATGGAGAATGGCCGATCCGAACTATATTTTTCGGGGCATTACCGAACATTCGATCGACTTCATAACCCAACAGTCCCGGTAACTTGGCGCCCGGTTTTAAATCAGTTTTTTCTAGCAGCCAATCCGGGGCATTTTTATCAATCACAATATCATAATTAACTTGAAATGTCTCGTACATAACACCTATCAAAGCATCTTCTGGACTTCCGATAGAGTGGTCTCGCCAGCGAGTTGTTACTAAAGAATAAAGTGCTGGGGATTTATTGTAATTTGTTGCTATTTGAGCGCGGTCTGGTTGGTCTATTTCATACTTTGATTCCCCACTATTAGATATTTCTACTACCGAATTAACGGCGCCTAATTCTTTTTGTAATCCGCCCATAGGGTCTAAATCTGCCATTTCTTTATAAGCAACTACAGTTCGGTTTACTTCGCCAGTAATCCGGCTGGGTTCTAGGCGGATCTGCCAGTAGCAAATATTGGAACCAAAAAAGCCGATGCTGACGCCTTCATCTCTAGCTGCTTCTATATTTTTCCGCATATCTCGCGACCAGTATTCATCGTGACCTACAGATAAAAATGCCTTGTGAGACAACAGCAACCGGGAGTTAAAATGCGTGTCTATGTTGGTGGCATAGGTAACATCGCAGCCTTCTTTTTCCAGCCACCTGACCATATTGTATTCCCAACCAGCGCTCGAAGTTCTCCTTTTTGGCTGAAAATTTGTCAGAAATTCCCCCGCACCTACGCCGTAAGCTGCTTTGCGGTTGGGACTCATGGCGTAGGGCCGATTAAATGAAACTTTGTAGGCTTGTTTTCCCTGACTGTTCCAGCGGTACAGCGATTTGTAGCCCCAATTGTTGTAGGCTTGAAAAGTGGTAACGCTGGATTGAAATAAAATGTCGGATTTGCGATCGTCATCCCGGACTGCAAAGATGATATAACTTTGTTTCCCGCTGATACTGGCAGTGAGTTTTGCTAAATAAATGCCACTCGTCCAGTCCGAAGGGCGATCGGGAATTTGCAAAATATACGGGTCTTTCCAATCGCACTCTATTAGTCCCGATGCTTCATCTTCTCTCGGCGGAGGCTGTCTGATTCCCTTCCGCACAATTGGGTCGTCGATCCGGCGGCCGCCGAGTCCATTATACCATCCGGTGCGGAATATTTCTATGGTATAATTTGGTTCTTTAGTGTTGACAAATAATTTAATTTCGCCGCCGAGATTGACGCTGGTCAGAGATGCGTAACCTTCGATTTCTCGCTTGGTGGCAGGATTTTCTAACTCCCAGTCTGCGGTTCCGGGTTTTTGGTTTTCTCGGGCTGTGAGATTGGTAGCTAACGCACTTTTTTCGAGATTTGAATTGTCTTGAGAATGTGCGGCGCTGTTATAGAAAAAAGGGGCGGCTAAGCCAAAAGAGAAAGCTTTCAGAAACTCTCGGCGGCGTAATTTGGACAATAGTTTAACTGTCACTGGTTTAAGTCTATGAATTTTAGGTGATAGATTGTACGGTTGGGTTTTAGTGGGGAGAGCGTAAAATAACTTTACATTAGCCCTGAAGACATCATACCTGAGATAGATTAATTTGCGATCCTCTTCGAGGGCTTCGCCAACGCGCGATCGACTACTCCGACTGGGTGATTTGTGTGAATTTTTCTTCACATATAATGTATTAGGTCTTATGATGTATGCCCTATGGCCTATGTCCCATCACCGAACAATCTTACAGAGAACAGCCGATTTGAGATGTTTTTAGGTACAAGTCCCGGAATCATTCGTCAATCGCCTCTAAAATCTGAAATCGAAAATCGGACGACCTCTTTGTGTAAACCAGCTTTATGAGTGAATCAACCAATCCACCGCTATCTCCACCAGTTTCTCGACGAACCGCCCTCAAATTCCTCGGAGTCGGTGCCGCAGGCGGGCTATTGGGCTACTCTCGATTTTCCAAACCAGAGCCCGCCGTTTTTGGGCAAGACACTCTTGACTTGCCCCGAATGCTGAATAAACCCAAAAGCGTTGCAGTTGTCGGCGCAGGCTTAGCCGGGCTCGCCTGTGCTTACGAACTGAGTCAGCGGGGTTTCGCCGTGACACTGTTGGACAAATCGCCCCAACTCGGCGGCAAAATTGCTAGTTGGCCGATACAAGTCGGGAACGAAACCTTTATGATGGAACACGGTTTCCACGGTTTTTTCCCGCAATACTACAACCTCAAAAGTGTAGTCAAAGAACTAGAAATTACCGATAACTTTGTATCTTTAGAATCCTACGCCGTTGTGTTTCGAGACGGCAAATACCAACCTGAGGTTTTCCGTCCCAACCATTCAGCTTTCCCCTGGAATATAGTTGATTTGGGGATATCTTCTCCGAATCGGCTCAAGTGGGGAATCAATCTGACAAAACCCGCTCACTGGCAAGTTTTTCGGGAAATCGGCGGTTTTCAAACTCAAAAAAGTTTCGCTCGCCTCGACAATATATCAGTTGCCGACTGGGTAAAAGGTGAATTCCCGCGCGGACTTTACGACTTGTATTTTCTGCCTTTTGCCAAGTCCAGTCTCAACGCCCCCGACGAATTGAGCGTAGGAGAATTAATGCAATTTTTCCACTTTTACTTTTTCGGAAATCCCGAAGGTTTAGCCTTCAACGGCACCCGGCAAGATATGGGCACGAGTTTAGTGCAGCCGATTGCCAGAGCCATTGAAAGTAAAGGTGGCAAAGTATTGACAGATGTCGCAGTTAGTGGAATTCACTGGGAAAACGGTCAGATTGATTCTTTGACTTATCAGTTTGGAGACGTGCAGAGTAAAGTACCTTTTTGGGTAAAGCGAAACGCGCTGTTAACTGACAGCAACTCTACGGAATATTTCGGCGCTGGCGACAGCGTATTTGCCGCAGCACCCGGAGGAAAAGAGGCAATTTCTCTGAGTTGTACTCACCAAGGCTGTACGGTTCAGAAACAAAATGACGGTCAATTTCACTGTCCTTGTCATGGGGCAGTTTTTGATGCTGATGGGCGAGTTGTGAGCGGGCCTGCTCAGCGGGATTTGCCGAGATTTAAGGTAGTTGATAAAAAATCCGATGAGATACAGTTAGCCACCGCTCCTAATAAGTCGCAACCGCAGAATGCAGGGGAAACATTGAAGGCTGATTATTATGTATTTGCGGCGGATGTTCCGGGGATGCAGCATTTGTTTAGTTTGGCTAGCGGTGAGGTGAATCCGCAGGTGCAGAGCCGAATTGAGGAATTGAAAATAGCCGATCCGTTTGCGGTTGGGCGTTTTTGGTTCGATCGCGATTTTCCCTGGGAACACAGCAATTTCAGTTCGCTTTCCGGCTACAAACTGACTGATAGCATCACACTTTACCACAAAATTCAGGATCAGTTCATCGAGTGGAATCAGAAAACAGGCGGCAGCGTAGTGGAACTGCACGCTTATTGTTACAAAGAGAAAGAATTCCCCAATCAGGAAGTTTTGCTGGCGACTTTCGAGCAAGAATTGTACGAAATTGTACCGGAATTAAAAGCAGCAAATCTGCTGCATCGGGAACTGGTAAATCAAAAGAATTTCTCGGGTTATCCGCCCGGTAGTTATGCGGAAAGGCCGGAGACTTGCTGCGCTGTTCCCAATCTGTTGTTTGCGGGAGATTGGGTAAAAATGCCTTTTCCTTGCGGTTTAATGGAAAGGGCGGTGAGCAGCGGTTTGTTGGCTGCTAATGCTATTTTATACCAGGAGGGTTTGCAGAGGCGATCGCTCTTGACGGTTAATCCCGAAGGCGTGCTGAAAATCTAAGGTTTGCAGCGGGGTGGATTTTAGATGGTGTCCGCACGAACAAAAACTGGTTGGTAGTGAGGACTTTAGTCCTCAGGAGAAGAAGGACTAAAGTCCTGACTGCGAACCTTAACAAAAACTGGTTGGTAGTGAGGACT
>NZ_JAEQCI010000114.1:4853-22447 GCF_020738565.1 Microcoleus sp. PH2017_12_PCY_D_A
CCTCAGGAGAAGAAGGACTAAAGTCCTGACTGCGAACCTTAACAAAAACTGGTTGGTAGTGAGGACTTTAGTCCTCAGGAGAAGAAGGACTAAAGTCCTTACTACGAACATTTTTATTTTATTTCGAGTTAGATTAGCACAAAAAATATTGTTTTATGGCTAAAAGAATCTGGTGGCAAAAACCGCAAATACGCACCGACGAAGAACAGCAATTGCACCGAAAAGTTAGCTGGCTGGAACTCTTCTTTGACCTAATATTCGTAGTTATTATTGCCGAATTATCGCACAATTTGGCTGTCGATGTTTCTTGGGTAGGCGCGGGCAAATACATCTTGCTATTCTTGCCAGCGTGGTGGATTTGGATCGGTGCAACTTACTATAATGAGCGGTTTGAGACAGAAGGAATTGAAAATCGATTGTTTACGTTTCTCCTAATTTTGGCTGTAGCGGGATTGGCGGTATTTTCCCACCACGGTTTAGGAGAAACCTCTGTGGGTTTTGCCCTGTCTTACGTATTTGCGCGATCGATTGTAACTTTTCTCTGGTGGCGGGCAGGCTATCACGCACCGAGTTTCCGCCCGACTGCGAAACGGTTTGTCATTGGTTCTAGCATTTCGATCGCCTTTTTTATTTTATCCGTTTTTGTACCTGCGCCCACAGGTTTTATCTTGTGGGCGATCGGCTTATTTATTGATGTCAATACCCCGATATTTACCCTCAAACACCAAGCAAAACTGCCCAAATTTAGCAGTTCCCGACTTCCCGAAAGATACGGACTATTTATGATTATAGTTTTGGGAGAAGCCGTAGTCAGCGTAGTTCAAGGATTGGCCGGCAAAGAACACCTTTCTCTCATCGACGGCATCACTGGAATTCTGGGAATGACTCTCACTTTCGGTATCTGGTGGATATACTTTGATTTTGTCGCTCGCAGGCCTCCAAAACCTGCGACTGGTTGGGTATTTGCTTGGGGATATTTGCATATGCCGTTGGTAATGTCGGTGACGGCAACAGCGGCGGGAATCAACAATGCGATCGCCTCGACAGCAACAGTGCTGCCTTTGAACGTGCGGTGCTTAATTTGTGGTTCTTTGGCGATTTCTTTAGCTGTGATTTCTCTACTGGAAACCACTTTGCGCCGAGATGAGGACGAACCCGCTCACCCGATATGGAGTCCTGCCTTAAAGCTAGCTGCGGCTGTTGTGGCACTAATTTTAGCTGTTTTTGGAGGATTAGGAGCGATCGCTCTCCTGAGTTTGTTGGTAATATTACTAGCAATTCAGATGAGTTACGGTTTGTGGGTGTGGTTTCGCTGAGGAGAAAAGTCAGAGCTTGGGAACAAAAAAACATCGGCGTCGCGTTGGGTGCATCTGCGGGTAAAATGTTGAATGAGTATAAAGCAAGAATAGATGCTGAAGAGTAACTGGAAAATTCCCAATAAATCTGTAACATTTGATGATTTTGCAACAGAATACGATTTCGCTGCCACCTTGGAAAGCCAGAACGATTTTTTTATTAATAATCTGTCTTCCAGCAAAGGTACAGCATTAGATATTGGCTGCGGATCTGGCATTCTGGCTTGGGAATTAGCTAAGTATTACGAGGGTGTAGTGGCGGTAGATTTATCAGCAAAAATGCTTGCTATTGCTAGTCAAAAACGCTCAGCCCCCAATATCGAATACATCCAAATGGATGTCAGTCACTTAGCCCTCGATCGCAAATTTGATTTAATAGTTAGTGCCGCCACTTTTCACCACATACCCAACCTACCCGTCGCCCTTTTGACCATTAAAAACTTGTTAAAGCGGCAGGGTAAAATTGTCTTTTTAGATAAGGTCTCGGAAGTCGAAACACCTGCTACCATCGGCTACATCATAGGTGCAATCAGAGATTTTATTCCCACTTGTTCTAAATACGGATTTCGCGATGCTTCAAGATTGTTGAAATTTAGATTGTCGCCAAGCTGGTTGAAGCATTTAGCTAGCGACAGGTATTTGTCAGAAGGGAGATTTAAAAAAATTTACGGTCGTTGCTTCCCCGGCTGTTATTTTGTAAGATTGGGTTGTTCAATGGGCGTAATTTGGGAAAATTTGTAATGCAAAATAACGGGATAAAATCGGTATCTGCAAGGGGACAAAAAACTCACATCCGCGAGTTGGGCATTAATTTGGAGAAATGGTATGCAGTCGCCCGCAGCACAGAGGTACAGAGTCAGCCGCTACCTGTGATCTTGTGGAATCGGGCGATCGCACTTTTCCGCGACAGTACAGGCAAAATCAACGCCTTAGAAGATAGGTGCCCGCACCGACAAGTTAAACTCAGCCACGGCAAAGTTAAAGGCGATTTAATCGAATGCGCTTACCACGGATGGCGGTTAAATGCAAGGGGAGAATGCGTCGAAGTCGATTATTTAGCCGAAAATCAAAAGCTACCTAACTGCAAAATTCGCTCCTATCCAGTCAAAGAAAAAAACGGTTTTATCTGGCTGTTTCCCGGTGACGCAACCCAATCAGAAAAAATAGATTTATTAGATTTGCCCGAGTGGGAAGATCTCAATTATATTGCCACTGTTTCAGTTATCGATTGTCAGGCACACTATTCATTTTTAATTGAAAACTTGATGGATATGTACCACGGACACTTGCACGATGATTGGCAAGCTTGGGCAAATCCCGTATTAGATACTTTAGCAGAAGACGAGCATCAAGTAACTGCCCGCTATCAGGCACAAAGTTACTACAAAATAGATAAAATCTGGTCAATTTCCCAGTTGTTTTTTAAATCTCTGCGGAAGCTGCACCCGGAACCGCTAGATGTGAGTTACGTTTACCCGAACTGGGTTTCTACTTTGGGAAGCGACTTTAAAATTTACTGCTTGGTTTGTCCGGTAAGCGAGACAGCAACTCGCGCTTATTTAATTCATTTTACCTCATTAAATGCGTTTTGGCGGCTGCACAAATTGCCTGTGTGGTTTCGCAAATTTATCAAAGATAGTTGTTTCGGTGCGGCTCAAAAGTTATTAGATGGTTTGGTGCGGCAGGATGTGTTAATGATTGAAGAAGAACAGCAGGCTTTTTTGCTGAATTCGGAAAGAAAGAGTTACGAATTAAATCGGGCTTTGGCCAGCGTGCAAAAGTTGATGAGAAGTCAGGCAGAAAATGGGTGATTCAGCCGCAGATTGAAACCTGCGGCGGGATGAATGAAACCAGCCTGCACAGGCTAAGTTGAGAGTTAGCGTTTCCAAGCTTGAGCATGGTATTATAGTAACAGGTAACATTGACTTTCGGAAAGCAATTACCAACCACATCTACCACAGGAATAAAGCATGAATCGTGTCAGTATCAAGGGCGAGGAACACCCAATTAGGAAAATCTTTAGCGACGACTTTGTGTTCCTCATTCCCCTCTACCAGCGTCCCTATGCTTGGACAACGGAGGAAGCTGGGGAACTGCTGGAAGACCTGCTAACATTCTTGGGAGATGGTAACGAGACGATTGATGAACTCAACCCCTACTTTCTAGGCAGCATTGTTTTGATCAAATCGGAGCAGCCAGCCGCTGAAATTGTAGATGGTCAGCAACGTCTAACCACCCTCACCATACTACTAGCTGCTCTCAGGGCATCATTGCCAACAGAACACGCCAATGATTTGACCACTTTTCTATACCAAAAAGGCAGCTTAATTGCGGGCACTCCTAATCGTTACCGTCTGACTTTGCGCGAGCGAGATGCAGACTTTTTCAAGGCATATATTCAAAATGAAGGTGGTATTAACAAGCTCAAAGAATTGAACAGTGCTGAGCTGATGGATAGTCAGAAGCTGATTAAAGAAAATGCACATTTATTCTTGCAACGTCTCCATGCAATAGGCGAACAGTGCTGTATACGCCTGGCCCAGTTCATCATTACTCAGTGCTTCTTAGTAGTGGTTTCTACGCCGGACTTTGATTCTGCATATCGGATATTCTCTGTGTTGAATAATAGGGGATTAGATCTTTCTGTAACTGATATCTTGAAAGCTGACATTATCGGAAAAATACCCGAAGGGCAACAAGAAAAATATACTAAAAAGTGGGAGGATACCGAGGAGGAGCTGGGACGCGAGTTATTCAAAGACCTGTTTTCTCATATTCGCATGATTAAGGAAAAGAAAAAACTAAACAAGAGTGTCCTTAAAGATTTTCAGGAAAATATCAATCCTGCGGCTGAGCCTCAGCAATTTATTGATGAAATTTTAGCTCCTTATGCTAATGCTTTTTCAGAAATTATGAACTTAAGGTATGAAAGTGTTTGGCGTGCAGAAGAAATAAATCAACTGTTTAAATTTTTAGACAATATTGATAATTTTGACTGGATACCGCCTGCCATTTTCTACCTATCGCGCAATCATAATAACCCCGATAATTTGGTACTTTTTTTTACTGACTTAGACCGTCTAGCCGCAGGCTTAATGATTGTCCGCTCCAATATCAATGAGCGCATTGAACGTTACAGCCGATTGCTAACTGCTATTGAACGAGAGGAAGACTTATTCAATTCCAATTCACCGCTCCAGTTTACTCCTGAAGAGTCCAACAATATCCTTAAAGTCCTCGATAGTGACCTTTACCTAATTAAAAAAATTCGTCGTTATGTCTTGTTACGCTTAGATGCTGCTCTGTCAGAAGGTGAAGCATCTTACAACTTCTCCAATATTACTGTCGAACACGTACTTCCCCAAAATCCCGGCGCTAATAGTGAGTGGATGAAGTGGTTTCCTAGTCAGCAAGAGCGAGATCAATATGTGCATCGTCTTGGCAACTTAGTTTTGCTATCTTCTGGGAAAAACAGTCAGGCACAAAATTATGATTTTGATGTGAAAAAGCAGAAGTATTTCACCACTAAAACAGGTGTTTCACCCTTTGTACTTACTACTCAAGTGCTGCGGGAACAGGAATGGACGGCAGAAGTAATCGCTCGACGACAGAAAGAGCTGATTAATGTTCTCAAGAATCTTTGGCGTTTATAGGGTAATTGAATTTGATATCCAATTGCCATTATCTGTTCATCAGCGCAAAACCAAGAGCTAAAATTAACAATCAAACCAGAAATTGCTTCAAGATTGAAAGCTAAAATCAAAGGAAAAGTTACTCATCCATAAATTAAAAGAGAACCCTGTTGTTGGGTTCTCTTTTTGTTCTTGCGAACGAAACATGAAAAAAATTGGCGCGGCCTACACTGCTCTATCGAACAGTTTGGTCGTACATTACTTATTATAGCTTGCTTTTTAGCAGAAGGCAACCCATATTTCTAACTTGCCCGAAAGCTACACAACCCAAAACCTACATCCGATGGCTCGATGGGATTGGTTGCACCTCTGCTAAAAATCGCAATTCATCTGCGTTTATCTGCCCCTATCTGCGGTCAAAAAAATCTAAATCCCGCAGCACAAACCTTACTTTTTCGGCCGCTGCTGCTGGTAAACGCTGACAACTTTATCTGCAAAAGTAGCTGTTGCACCAGTTTTGCAAGCTGCGGAGTCTCCTGTCATCCACCAGCAAGCAGCACGACGGATAGCCGCTGTTTCATTGTTACCGCTAGCTTTGTATTCGTCGCGCAGCAAATCACCGACGATACAAGTAACAATTGTTTTGGCTTTTGTGGCGTCGGCTTCAAATTGTTGCGGTGTTAAATCTTGTTTGGTACAAAATTTTGCCCAGCGGGAAATATTCCCTGGCAAAATTTGCCACTGACTGTACATTCCGTCATTTGCGGCTTGCGGCGGCGCGGCTTGTCGCAGCGCTTCTACGAGGGCGGAAACTTGCGCGTCGCTGACTGCTTGCGCTGCGGCTGGAAGTGTTTGCAATCCGAGGCTCATTATCAGGCTGCTGAGTAGTAGATTGGTTTTTGCGATCGATTTAAGGTTCATTTACAATTCCCTGTTTTAATTAAAGTTTCCTGCACAAGGTTTACCTGAAAGGCGATCGAATGCCTCTGTCTGAAGTATGATTTGCTTTTGGGATGCGGCGGCGATTCCTACGGGATAGCTAGGCTTCACAGCCTTATTATAGAAATTGGCAAAGAATTAGGATAAAATTGTGGAAGTACAACCCAGGGAAATTCGACGTTACAAGACACCAGACGGCAAAGTTCCATTCGGGGAGTGGCTTGATTCCGTGCGCGATCGGAATGTCAGAGTTAGAATCAAGTCTAGGCTTGACCGAGTTCAACAAGGCAATTTTGGGGATATCAAGTCAGTCGGAGAAGGGGTTTTTGAACTCAGAATTAATTATGGCCCGGGCTACCGCCTTTACTTCGGACAAGTTGGGTTGACAGTAGTGGTCATCCTAGTAGCCGGAGATAAAAGCACTCAAGAACAGGACATTCGACAAGCTATAGTATACTGGAAAGATTATGAAAGACGTGAAAGCACCGACAAGTGATAGCTACCGCGAGTACCTAATTGAATCTCTCAAAGAGCCGGAAGAAGCTGCTGGTTACATCGGGGCTATCTTGGAAGAAAAAGACCCTGAACCCGCACTCCTGAGAAATGCCATCAGAAATGTCATTGAGGCTAAAATCAGGATGAATGCTCTTTCGGATTCAGCAAAAGAACATCACGAAAAACTCGATAAGATGCTGACTGAAAGCGCAGGTTCGGAAATTTACAGTTTAGTGGAATTGCTCGAAGCGTTAGGATTTAAACTAGAAATTACGATCGCAAATATTGAGTTGCCGGCTGAGTCGGAATCAACGACTTTTGTGGAATCAGAATTATGCCCGAAACCAGCAAATTTATAACAACTTTATTAGGTTCGTAGTGAGGACTTCAGTCCTTTCTATTTGCGTTTAGTCAAGAAGGACTAAAGTCCTCACTACGAACCCGATCCTTCCATTACAAAATCTAACAATCGGTGAGCCATTTCTAATTTGCTGCAAGGTGCTATTTCTACTTGCTTTCCGGCGGCATTAATGAATATTGCTTGATTGGTATTGCTGCCGAAACCTGCACCTATTCGATCGATCGGGTTTGCCGCGATCGCATCCAGTTGCTTAGCCCGCAATTTCTCCACCGCAGGCTTGACAATATCCCCAGTTTGTGCTGCAAAGCCGATGAGTTTTTGATGCGACTGTTTCAATTTGCCCAACTCTGCCACAATATCGACTACCGGTGCTAACGGTAAAGCATTGGGGAGCGATCGCTTCGGCAATTTCTCATTACTGCGATCGACTGGTTTGACATCCGCAACCGCCGCCGCCATCACCGTCAAATCCGCATCGTGAAAGCATTCTAGCATCGCCTGCCGCATTTCTTCGGCGCTGGTAATTGCGATCGCCCGTACACCAGACAGCGGCAATTCCCCAGTTATGCTGTGTACCAGCGTCACAGTCGCGCCGCGGTGCAGTGCAGCTTGCGCCAAAGCTATGCCCATTTTGCCCGTGGAAGGATTGCCGATAAACCGCACCGGATCGAGGTGTTCTCGGGTTCCTCCGGCGCTGATTAACACCCGCTTACCCGCTAAATCTCGATCGCCCTTACTATACAACAGCGACTCAATATGAGGCAAAATCTCACCAGGTTCTGCCATTCTACCGACACCCGCGCGATCGCACGCCAGCATTCCCGCCCCCGGATTCGCCGCATGATAGCGCCGATAAGTCAACACTTCGCGCCAATTCCGCTGCACCGCAGGCTGTTCCCACATATCAGTATTCATCGCCGGCGCCAGCAAAATTGGGCAAGTAGAAGCTAACACAGTATTAGTCAGCAAATTATCAGCAAAACCCCCCGCCAGCTTAGCCAAAGTATTAGCAGTCAGGGGAGCAATTACAAAAACTTCCGCCCATTCTCCGAGTAGAATGTGCAGCGGGCGGCCGCGATCTGCTTGCCAAAAATCCTTATCTGTAAAAGCAGGATGGCGGGAAAGAGTAGCAAAAGTCAAAGGCGTGACAAACTCCCCGGCGGCATCAGTAAGAATCACTTGAACTTCAGCTCCAGCCTTTGCTAAAGTTGAAACTACTTCGCAAACTTTGTAAGCGGCAATCCCGCCACTAACGCCGATTAAAACTCGTCTGCCTTTCACCATAGGATTTTATATTTTAGATAAAACAAAACTTACTTATAATATTATTTGGCTTATAAAATTGGTTTGTAGTCAGGACTTTAGTCCGCATCTAAGAAAGGACTAAAGTCCTCACTACAAACCCGATAAAATTGGTTTGTAGTCAGGACTTTAGTCCGCATCTAAGAAAGGACTAAAGTCCTCACTACAAACCTTGTTTCATGTTCTCATAAAAAAGAATCAAGAAAGAAGTTGAGATGAAAATAGACAAAAATCCATAACTCATCTGTTCAATCCGCAACAAAATATGCTGCTAACTTCTTCCTCAATCCCGTCGAAACTTTGAGCTAGATTTTTAAGCCTATGCTTCGTCGTAGGCTTCCATATCCAGAAGGTGGAGATAAGGTTCAACCATCTCCGGCCGCTGAAAGGCAAGCGATCGCAACAAATGCCAATCATTCAATCCCTCAAAAGGATCTGTATAATCGTCAACTTCCAAACGGACAGCCAGTTCTGCCACGTCCTGAGAAGTAAGTACAGCAATATCGCGCGATGCTTTGGTTAAAGTTTTCATTTTTTTACCCTGCCCGAGACTTCCGCCATACTATATCCTAAGCCTTTAATCGGATTTAGACACAGTTTCTACAACAAAACTTCGCATTACATCTACAACTTCCGGCAGAATCTCGTGTCCCATGTTAAATTCTCGATACTGCACAGGTGCTCCCCAAGCCGTAAAACTCTCGCGCGATCGCACCGCAGCACTAACGGGCACAATAGAATCTTGAGTACCGTGGACGATTAAAACAGGTGGCAAAGCACTCCCAGCAACGGGCGAAATCGACGAGTGCAAATAACCGCTCAGGCAAATTAAACCCGCTAGGGGCAAAGTCAAACCCACATCCAGAGTCATCGCTCCGCCTTGAGAAAAGCCGCCTAAAATCGTGCGAGACAAAGGTACGCCCGTGCTGCTTTCCAAAGACAGCAACAATTCCCTCAGCAATTGCCGGCTTTCTACCAATCCCCGAGCATCTTTGTTTGCTAAGTCATACCACGCTTTGCCGCCCGTTACCTGGGGATGGGGAAACGGGCCATCGGGAAACACAAACTGATAATCCGGCAAATTGAAAGCCGGTGCTAAGGCTGTCAAATCCCGAGCATTAGCACCCCATCCGTGCAAAGCGACAATTAAAGCGGCAGGTTTGCGATCGGTGGTTGGCGGAATGCTAATAAATTGTAAAGACATCGTAATTAGTAATTGGTAATCTGACCTTACTACAATTATAAATTGTCGCGGCGGGTAAAATACCAGATATTTGTTTTCGGTAATATTTCAATGTAAATTAAGACGCGCTTGCCAATAAATCTAACTCTGGACAGTTGACTGCTAAATGTAGGGTTCGCCGTGCGTGCAGAGAGCATATTTCACACAGGTGCAACTAAAATGCTCGTTATATATCAATACGGTTTACTTAAGACTATTTATGCCCCGGAGATCCCCCTCGCATCCCCCTGATTGTCGGGGGACTTTCAGAGCTTTCTTATCCCCCCCTTATTAAGGGGGGTTAGGGGGGATCGATCTTAAGTGAACCGTATTGCGTTATATATGTCATATCATACCCGGTGGATCGATCGCAATAAGATTGGTTCGTAGTGCGGACTTTAGTCCGCAATATTGAGCGGACTAAAGTCCGCACTACAAACCGTTTTTGTTATCCCAATCTACCAAACATGATATCAATCGATTTCTCTGGTTGCCACTCCTAAAAACTCTTTTGATAAAATTGAATTTCTGGCATTTTTTTGAGCTATAAAAATTAAATAATTTACACAAGATTGTGGGATGGGCGTCCCGCCCGTCCCTTCTTTACGGGCGGGACGCCCATCCCACAATAAAAATTAAAATTGGTATTATTTAATTCCGGATCCTTAACTAATTACTATCAATCTCAATTCTCACAAATCCGGCAACTGTAGAGGATATTTCAACCATTACACAGCAAGTCATTCCCAAATCTAAAATCTAAAATCGACTGACATTTACCGCAGATGAAATATTAGCAACTGATGGCTCGGGCTGTTGCCTCACTGGCACCTCAATCCAGAATTCAGTTCCCTCTCCCGGAGCCGATACGCACCGGAGCGAGCCTTGATGTTTTTCCACTATTTGATAGCCGATCGACAATCCCAATCCAGTACCTTTACCTACAGGCTTGGTAGTAAAAAACGGCTCAAACAAATGTTTTTTGACATTCTCCGTCATGCCCGCTCCATTGTCAGCGATTCGCACGCATACACAATTATAACTTAAAAGTTCAGTGCGAATCCGAATCGCAGGTAAAAATCCCGAATCTGAGGGATATTTCCTAGTTAAATCTTTCTTATTCTCGTCAGAAAAAACATCAATAGCATTGCTTAAAACATTCATAAATACCTGATTTAATTGTCCTGCCCAGCACTCCACCAAGGGCAAAGATCCGTATTCTTTAATGATTTTAATGCCGGGGAAATCCCCGTTAGCTTTCAGCCGACTCTCCAAAATCATCAAGGTGCTGTCAATGCCTTCGTGGATGTTCACAGACTTCATTTCTGCTTCGTCCAAGCGCGAGAAATTCCGCAGAAAAAGCACGATTTGGCGGATGCGATCGGCTCCTGCATTCATGGATTTTAGGATTTTAGGCAAGTCTTCACTGATAAAATCCAAATCGATATCTTTGAGTTTCGCTTGCACTTCTGGCGTTGGGTTCGGATATTGTTGCTGGTATATTTCGACAAGTTCCAGTAAGTTTTGAGTATATTCGCCTGCATGGCTCAGATTGCCAGAAATGAAGCAGACTGGATTGTTAATTTCGTGGGCTACTCCAGCCACCAACTGCCCCAAGCTGGACATTTTTTCAGTTTGGATTAGTTTGAATTGAGCTTGCTGCAAATTTTTCAGTGCCGTTTCTAGTTCAGCGGTGCGCTCTTTTAGTTGAATTGTACGATCGCGCACTTGCTGTTCTACCTTGGCTGTACGTTCTAGAGACATCAACAGGTAAATCGTCAAGCTGCCCGTCATCAAAAGCCCGATCGCGCCAATTGCCAGCGAACCCTCATGGGCGCTCAAACCATTGTACCCCTTTGCCGGCAAAACTAGCAGCATCCACTGGCGGTCTGCTACGTTAAATGTGCGAGTGCAAGCACTATGATTTTCACAGATAGGTTCCCGGAGATTAGTTAACTCCGGCTGTTCTAGTTGTGGGTTATCTATCAACTGCTTGGTTTGCGAGTCGTAGCGCACCAGAAAGCGTTCTTTGGCTGTAGCGGAATTGTCATAGAGGTAAAAATTTATGTGGTCTAAATTTAGCGATTCTAAATAGAAATTGACCATATTAGTAATCTGAAACACACCCGAAATCACTCCCCTGATGTTTTCGCGACTGTTGGCCGAGTTATCTGGAGAACTTGTGCGGCCCGCTACTGGCAGAAATAGTTGCAATCCCAATCGATCGTTGCTGACTAATTTAATCTTCCCCGAAGCAGCTATTTTTCTCGTATTCACCGACTTCTCTAAAGCTGCTTTGCGATCGGGATTGGAAGCCAGATCGAAACCGAGTGCTTTTATATCTGCTTCTAGGGCTTCTCTGTAGGTGACAGGAAAATATTCCGATCGCACTTTTACTGGTACAGGCTTTTTGTCAGCATCTCGCTCGTAAATTTGAAATGCCGGAAAACCTTCGGCTCGAATTGCCTCTTCGTAAGCTGCTTTGTCTGCAGCCGGGACGCGCAGAACCCAGTTTACAGAACGGATAGCAGAATTTCTGGCAAGTGCAGGTTGAACGAACTGCTTAAAATCTTGTCTGCTAACTTCAGTAGATGCGCTGTAGAATGCTTGAATTGAGTACAGAAAATCTAAGTTTTTGTTGATACTTTGCTGCAATGCCGCATTCAGGCGATCGGCTTGCTGATGAAATTCAGCTTCCATGCGCTGGTTTTCCCAATGCCAAACAACAGCCGCCGCTATCAATGACAAGCCCGTACCGGTGCAAAGAGTCAGCGCTGCCGGAAGGTAGGGGCGGTATGACTGTAAATTTTTCGTTACTGAATTAAACCAATTGCTCGCAACATTCATGTTCTCACAGCTTCTGGCACCGGAGTGCGATTCGTTTAGCTACTTCTGAATTTCCTTGATAACACGAGCCACAGCCCAGAAACAAGATTGTGTCAAAACTTAAAATCCCACAAATATGAATTTATCTTCATAAAGTCGGTTTCTACGACAAGAAAATATTGGTTTGCTAACGACAAGGTGCGCGATGCGCCGCTTAGGAATGAGAATTAAATAACTTACAATCTTTATTGTTATTGTGGGATGGGCGTCTCGCCCGTCCCTTATAGACGGGCGGGACGCCCATCCCACAATCGGCGAGTGTAAATTATTTAATTCACCTTACTTAGGTAGCAATTCGCACTTATAGCGGTTCTCAAAAAAGTGAGGTATGCTTGCGTGTCCCATGCCCGGTTTGGCCCATGCCCCATGCCCTATGCCCAGTCGTCCGCGAATCTTTCGCTTGAAAGGCTATAAGTGTTAACTTTCTGGTGCGAAATGCACACCTTATCCAAGTAGCAATTCGCAGCTTACAAAACCGTCCCGATTTCCTTCAAATAAACCCGCGTAAACGGTTCCCCATCCTCCAGACTGTACTGTTCGATCAAACCCTGGCGGCGAATAGAAATACTACTGCCTTCCCGCACCACAACAGTATCCTCATCAGTGCTTTCCCTGAGCAAAATCATCTCAGTTTCCCCGGGATTGTCCAGCACCACCATATTGCTGCCCCGATAAAACATTCCCTCAGCTTCCAAAACATCTTCGCGATATTCAGCAATCAACAAATCGAGCTTGGGATTCCGCAGCAAAGTTTGCACATTAAGATTGTAATTTTTATTCAAAACCTTTTCCGAACGGTTGACAAAAAGTCCAGAGCGACAAACAGCACCGATCGTCCAATCGGGATGCTGCAAGAGAATGTGGTCGATTGTTTCTTGCAGTTCGTGCACCGAAATTCGGTTGAAAGTAATAATCGGAATTCTGGCTGATTTTCCCGATTCAAAGAAGGTTTCGATAATATGCGAAGGCACATCAACCCCTTCTCCGACAGCCGGGTTGAGGTGCATAAAAATTCCCGGCGCCGCATTGATTTCGATAATCCCAAAATTCCCTGTTTTCCAAGATTTGGCGAGAGTTTCTGTGACGACATCAATCCCCAAACAAGTTAACCGAAAATGCAGGGCGATATCTTGAGCTAAAACAATGTTATCCGGGTGAATGGTGCGGGTAGCGTCGATGCTGACGCCGCCTGCGGAAAGATTGGCGACTTTACGCAGAAAAACAGTGCGATCGCGCTCCAGGACACTC
This sequence comes from Microcoleus sp. PH2017_12_PCY_D_A, assembly GCF_020738565.1. NCBI lineage: Bacteria > Bacillati > Cyanobacteriota > Cyanophyceae > Oscillatoriales > Microcoleaceae > Microcoleus > Microcoleus sp. PH2017_12_PCY_D_A. The sequence continues at coordinate 18,294 of NZ_JAEQCI010000114.1, forward strand.
TCCAATGACAGCCCTTGTTGTTCCAGGTACATTTCCATCGCTTCGTCGGACTGAATTTTGCTCATCGCCGAAGTTGGCGTGTCCAAACGTTCTGGTTTGCGGTTTTCGCGGCGGATCAATTCCCGAATAGTTGAGTCGCCGTCCCCTGTTACCCAAGCGGGCCGGCGTTCAGTTGCAGAAACAAACTTGCCGTCAACGCACAGCAGCCTAAAATCTGCTCCTTTGATACTGTTTTCCACAATAACTCGCACCGATTCTGTTTCGGGAATTGCCTTAACTGCTCTTTTAAAAGCCGCCTGCAATTCCTCTGCATCTCGCACATCTGCGGTGACGCCAATTCCTTTATGACCGACTACTGGTTTAACAGCAACTGGGTAGCCAATTTCTCTAGCAACTCCCAGAGCTCCGTTTTCTGTGGAGACAATATCGCCTTTGGTAACTGGAAATCCTAAGGTAGCGAGAAAAGCTTTACAATCGTCTTTGCGCGTGGTAAAATCCGAGTCTAAATGGCTGTCGGAATCAAAGGTTGTGGCAGAGCCGCGCACCAGTTTTTTACCGTAACCCTATTGCATCAATCCTTCATCCCACAAATAAAATGCGGGAATGCCTTTTTGGGATGCCGATCGCATTAATGAATAAACTGTCGGGCCTCCGTAAACAGACTGCCGGAACATATTTTGCAGCGCGCCGATTTGTGCTTCCAAGAGGAAATCTTGGTTTTGATTGATGGCTTCAAACCAATCCCAAACAGCGTAAACTACGGCTCTGGCGCTGCGGGCGTGAATTGCTTCTATGCTGATTCTGCTAAAGTGAGAAAACGGTTTGACGTTCCAGCGTTGGAAGTGCAAACCCATGTCGAGTTTGGCTACTTCTGAGGCGGTGCGGCCGAACAGTTGGGCGTGGTTGGTGAAGGTTTCGTGCAGCAGTTGCGGGTAGCGATCGCCGATAATTTCATTGTAATGTGCGATCGCCCGAGGTTCCGTCGCATCCGGCACCGCAAAATCGAAAACTAAAGCCGCTGTTTCTAAATAAGGGTTTGGCCCCATATAGTGTTTGAAGTTGAAAACATCAAAAACATCGGTTTTTCTAGCATTGACGCGGCCTGTCTCGGTGCTTTTTTCTTGCAGCATTTTCTAACCTCCTTTTAGCTAACTTTTGACAGTAACTCTCTTGTCGGTGCATGGGATACTACCTGCAGGCATAGATATTGTAGAGTCTCAGACAGATGAGGTATGTCCGCTAATGGGTAATGGGTAATGGGTAATGGGTAATCGATCGCGCATATAGGCTCGATCGCGTTTTTGGAGGTACAGACGCTTGCGCGCGCAAATCCTGACATTCGCAGAATCTGGCATACCTCATCGGGTGCGATCGCAGCTATATTGCAGAGCCAGAGAGCCAGAGGGGAAGAGAAAGGGAGAGAGCCAGAGAGCCAGAAGCACAGAAGTAGAGGGGGAGAATTGCCCAATTACCAATTCCCAATTACCAATTCTTCATTACCAATACTAATGACTGATGACTAAATTACTAATCACTAAATTATTAATCACTAATAAAAAAAAGCTATAACTTTTGAGAGGTACAGGGCAAATTAAAATTGGCTATGACTGGGAAAGAGGATTTAAGAGGCAGCAAATTATGAAAATCGCACAAACTGCTCTCAGGGATCAAGTTCATCAATTAGCTGAGGAAGCATTTCACCTGAAGCTGATTTCTGGGTACGGTGACGGTCAACACAGCAACGAATATCAGATTGTCTGGAACGGCAAACCGCGACACCTGCCTTTGGAACGGGCGCGTACAGTATTGAGCAATTTGATCGCTCGCTCGCACTAAACTCGCGATCGGGCTAATCTATAAGTTGCGATCGACCCGGTTGATACGAAAAATAAAAGGTTTATGGGTGAAGTCTCCAGTCAGAAATCCGGTTGATGACCCGTCGCGGGTAATTCCTGTAATGTAAACTCATTTTTTGACCCCTCCTCCATGGTGTGAGGAGGGGTTCGTTTTTTTTACCAAAAACATCGTTACAGCCCGGGGTCCGAGTAAAAAAACCCCGGAATCCTTAAGTTTTGTGGGTCTAGGAAAGATAAAAGTAATAAAACTTTCTGTATCAATCTCTACCTTTTGGCAGTGTTAGGAAACAAAAATGTTATGTTTTATTGAAATACAATCAATTAAGAGTGCAGATCCTATGGCTGGCAGCGAAAATCAGGGAAAGTTGCTAATTATTGGCGGCGCCGAAGACAAAGACGGGGATTGCAAAATTCTGCGGGAATTCTTGCGGTGCGCCGGAGGCACTAAAGCCCGCATTGTAGTGATGACGGCTGCTACCAGCCTCCCGGGAGAAGTCGGAGATAATTACATCAGAGTGTTTGAGCGCCTCGGGGCTGAAGACGTGCGAGTTGTTGACACCCAGAAACCCGCAGATGCTGACAATTCAGATTATTTAGAAGCGATCGAACAAGCGAGTGGCATATTCTTTACCGGCGGAGAACAAGCGCGGATTATTAGCTGCTTGAAAGATACCAAACTCGACGCAGCTATGCACAAACGCTACTCAGAAGGGGCGATTATTGGTGGCACCAGTGCCGGCGCGGCGATGATGCCAGACATGATGATTATTGAAGGAGACTCCGAGACAAATCCTCGCGTTGATGTGGTAGCAATGGGCCCGGGAATGGGTTTCCTGCCGGGAGTTGTCATCGACCAGCATTTCGCCCAGCGAGGCCGTCTGGGGCGTTTAGTTGCTGCACTCTTGCTGCAACCAGCCGTGTTGGGATTTGGGATTGACGAAAATACAGCTATTTTAGTCAGCGGTGACGAGTTTGAAGTCATTGGCGAAGGCGCTGTAACTGTCATCGACGAGTCGGAAAAACTCCACGACAATATGGAGGGACTGTTGAAGGATGAGGCTTTGGCGATTTGCGGGGCGAAGTTGCACATCCTCCCCCACGGATATCGGTTTAATTTGAAAACTCGCCAGCCGGTGCTGGATAGGGTAGCAACGGCAGCATAGAAAGGGCGATGATCGAAAACGTTTGTAGTGCGGACTTAAGTCCGCAACATGAGAGCGGACTTAAGTCCGCACTACGAACCTTTTTGTTATGGTAATCGATCGGACAGAAGCTCAGGGTTAAAAAAACCCTGATACCTCGTCCAAGACACTAATAAAAAGAAGAGGATTTTACCTCTTCTTTTTTTGCTGCGGTTTCTGTCTTTTTAAGCACTTTTTTGTTGGTCAAAGAACGACTGCTGCCCATCTTCAGTCGAGACTAAATTCCACCCTTGAGTTATCAGCTTCTGAAAAGTTGCCCATCCCTTAGAACCGTCCGGTTCCCGGTAGTCGGAGGCAGCGAACTGCGGAAAAGCTGTATAAGGCCGCCACGCTTGACGCACTTCGGTACGCAAGTGCAATATCTTTTCTCCATTGCCTCCCAATCTGGGCAACCAACACATTTGTTTTAGCATTTTTAACACTCCAGAGTTTTTACAGTAACGGTAATTCGCGAACATCCCAAATTAAACTTTTAGAGCCATCCTAGCGCCGCTGCTCGGAATATCTAACAGGTAACAGGGACGGATGAGATTTTCACCGATTACCAATTACTGAGGTAGCAGCAGTCGTTTAAGCAGATTTGGGTTCTGCAAGTAGGCCTGTGAAAGACTATAAAACAAGTGCGACCGAGGTATAAGCAAAAATCATCGTTGCTCTTCTCGGCTCAAACTTGAGTTAAAGGCGATCGCGCGGAAATCCAGTTGAATGAAGGATTCATTTTTCTGGTTTCCCTTGTCTTATAACTACAACCTCATGCTCCCCCTTTCCGCCTAAAATGACATCTTTCTACGGTATTAGCTCTGTCAGCTAAAAAATGTTCCTTTAGTTACAATTGTTAAATTTTTATCACGATTAATCTACTTATCAAAAGTTAAATTACTTTTCATAAACAGCGCTTAATAAGTTTTTGTTACTTTAACTACATTTTTGATTTAAATCAGGCCTCGGGGTACGCAGTGCACACCTTAGTAAATTAGGCCCTCGATCACCCTAACCCCCAGGGGGAACGCATCTTATTGAACACTATTCATCAGTGGTGAGTATATTTTGAGATAAATTCACCATTCTTAGAAGCTATAGACACGCTTTGTAATGA
>NZ_JAEQCI010000115.1:0-32527 GCF_020738565.1 Microcoleus sp. PH2017_12_PCY_D_A
TGTTTTTGGGTAAGAAGCTTTCTTACCCTATCTTTTTTGAGGCGATTTGTCTAGAGTTATCTCCCTGTATGCTTTTCAGGCGACCTGTCACCCCGTCAGATTTAAGCAATAAAGAACGTCCTCACCCTCTTGGCAGTTGGTCTCTTAGTTATAAGCATAATTTTAGTTATTAGTTAATAGTGAAAATAGGCGTTGCATCCTCATGGCTAAAACTCCCGAGGGGAATCATACCATTTGAGATTTGAGATTTGAGATTTGAGATTTGAGATTTGGGAATGCCTGATGAATTAAGGGTTTCGAGACTACGTACAGTTGCACTATTTTGGAGAAATTGTATCAATACCCGATCGGGTTAAACTCGCATCAGGTAGTGTGTTTTTTTGAGCGCAATTCAGTAATATTACTGTTTTTTTCCCAAACTCAGCAGCGATATAATAGGGAAAACAGGAGTACAGGGAATGCGAGTTGATATGTCTGCTACCGCAATCGGGTACAAAATGCTATCTCATACTTTGGCAGTCCTCAGCCAGAAACAAGCAACGGGAAAACTGCTATTAGAGCAAGGTGAGCAACAGTGGCAACTATACTTTTTTCAGGGTAGTTTGGTTTATGCCACAGGAGGATCGCACAGAGCGAGGCGCTGGTACAGGGCTGTTGGACAACACTGTCGCAACTTTCAAGTGGATCTTAGAGATATCGAAGCTCGGGAACTGTGGGAATATCAACTGATTCAGCAAGGGCTAGCTGCCAGCGAAATGAGTTTGCAACAAGCTAAGGCGATCGTCCACAGCAGCATTTCCGAAGTGTTCTTTGCTCTGATCGGTCAATCGGGTTTGCGCCGGGAGTGGCGTCCGTCGGAAAAATATTTTTCTAAAATTATCTCTTCTTTGCTGCTATCTGTAACAGAAGTAGATCAAATTCTGTGTTCTACAGAACAAATTTGGAACAAGTGGAAAGGCATGGGTTTGTGGCTGGTAGAACCAGAACAAGCACCGCTTTTAAAAGCGTCTGCCCAGTTGCAGGAAAATCGATTTAGTTCTAATTCTTTGATAGCTTTGGCTAACGTATTTAACGGCGAGAATACTCTTTGGGATATTGCATTGAAGAAAAAGCAGTGCGTGACAGTCGCAACTCGCGCTTTAGTTAATTACATGAAGCAGGGTTTAGTAAATTTCCGCACAGTACCAGACTTACCGTCGCCTATAGAACAGTGGCGCCTTGCTGCGTCGATGGCTGGGCAGGTTCGCCCTTTGATTGCGTGTATCGATGACAGTCCGACAGTATGCGAATTTTTACAGGAAATTTTATTGCCGGCGGGGTATCGAGTTCTAAAAATTCAAGATCCGATGGATGGAGTGGGCATCATCGCCAAACAAAAGCCTGCTTTAATTTTTATGGACGTGGTGATGCCGAAGACAAGCGGCTTTGCTTTGTGCAATTTTTTGCGGAAAACACCGAGTTTTCGCGAAACTCCGATCGTGTTTTTGACTGGTCAAGACAGTATAATCGATCGCACGCGAGCCAAACTTACAGGTGCTTCCGATTTTTTGAGCAAGCCGCCCAATCCAGAACAGGTTTTGCAAATAGCCCAGAAGTATTTGAAGGTAAAAGGCGATCGCAGCCCTTTAGGAATTCGCCACCACGATTTACTGAGTTCGCGCCAACTTAGCTTAGCAAATTCTTAAACCAAATTTATGCTCAAAAAGCATCGCTTATCGGGTGCGTCAGTCTCTGGCGCACCTTAGACGTATTGTATAATAAAGGCGCAACTGGATTTGATAAATAAATCTTTGAGGGGCGAGTGCATAATTTTTCTGGATTTCACAGCCAGGATTTTAGTAAATCCGCCCAGCCTGTATAGATTCTAATGCTTCGGACTTGATATTCATGATGAGCGATCGAACTCCGCAGGTAAGCGTGGTGATTCCGGCTTACAACTGTGCTGCTTACGTCGGCCAAGCCGTAGATAGCGTGCTGGGCCAAACCTATACTGACTGGGAAATTATTGTAGTAGACGACGGTTCCCGAGACGATACCAAATTAGTTTTAGAACAATATGGCGATCGCCTGCGCTACATTTACCAACAAAATCAAGGAGTTTCCATTGCCCGAAATCGCGGCATCGAACTAGCGCGAGGAGAATTCATCGCCTTTCTCGATGCAGATGACTACTTTTTACCCGAGAAATTAGCAGCACAAATTGCTGTATTCAGAGCGCAACCAAATCTAGGAATAGTCCACAGCGGCTGGCGTCAAGTCAACAGCATAGGCGAACCTATCAAAGATGTCAAACCCTGGGAAAACGTCCCTAAATTAGACTTAGAAATGTGGCTGCGGTGGAAACCAGTATTGCCCAGCGCGATGGTATTTCGCCGCCATTGGTTAGAGCGAGCGGGCGGTTTCGATCCTCGATTTCCACCAGCCGAAGATACAGATTTAGCGCTGCGTTTGGCTTTAATGGGATGCGAAACAGAGTGGCTGCGACAAATAACAGTTTGCTACCGCCAGCACGAACAAAGTGCCATGTACAAAGGTTTACCGCAGGCTAAATCCTTGGCGGCGGTAATGGACAATTTTTTTGCGCGGCCCGAAGTGCCGGATAAAATACGTTTGTTGGAAAAGCAAATCAAGTACAGTACCTTGGTTTGGATTGCTTGGTATTTGCACCGCACCGGTCATCCTGTTGAGATGGCAGAATTTTTGCAGCGTTCTTGGAATTATACGCCTTATTTGCCTGTGGAAACAGTAATTAATTGGGCGGAATGTTTTACGGAATTTTCGCAGGATGCGGGCAATGAATTGGATGCAGATTTATTAACTCTATCTCCCGAATGGCAGGAGTTAATGCAGTGGGTTATTCTCAGCAGCCACAATAAAATTGGTTTGTAGTGAGGACTTTAGTCCTCGGAAATAAGGACTGAAGTCCTCACTACGAACCTTAATTGGTTTGTAGTGAGGACTTTAGTCCTCGGAAATAAGGACTGAAGTCCTCACTACGAACCTTAATTGGTTTGTAGTGAGGACTTTAGTCCGCAAGAAAGAAGGACTGAAGTCCTCACTACGAACCTTAATTGGTTTGTAGTGAGGACTTTAGTCCGCAAGAAAGAAGGACTGAAGTCCTCACTACGAACCTTCTCACATTTGTAAATAATGTTTTTTTAACGAACCGCGAAGGCGCAAAGGACACGTTCGGCGAAGCCGTTCCCGAAGGGTAGGAAGAGAAGAGAAAAAGTGCTAAAGTTTTTTTGCAAGGTGAAAGGCTGAAAGATAGGAAGCTTTGATGTTATTTCCGCAGTTTTTTTCGAGGGATTCCCGCAAATCTTCTAATAAATAATTTCTCTTTTCGGCATCGAGCGCTATGTAGACTGAGTAAGTCTTCAAAAGAGCCAGATAATCTTCTATGCTGTAAGTAATCTGACTCACTAACTGTTCGTAAATTAAATTCTCGTACAGGCCTGAGTCGATGACAGTTTGTCCGATTTGTTTGATACTTTCAGCTTGATTGGCTCTTTCTTTGGCATGATATTCTGCTAGAGACGGAGCTTGATTTTGATAAACTTCATGCAAAACTCGGTAAATTTCATCCTGCGGCCAAACTCCGGCATTCCACAGCAAAATCAAAGCACCTTTATCTTTTAATGCGGCGGCCGTTTTTTGATAGCGAATCTCCGGCGACACCCAGTGCAAAGAAGTTGCGGCGAGTACAGCATTGAATTTCTCCGCCTCTAATTCCCATTCTTCAAAAGTTTTATTTCTAATCTCTACAGATGGATAAGTTGCACAGTTTTGTCGCGCTAGCTGACAAGCTGGCTGGCTGGGTTCGAGACAAAGCATTGCAAAGCCTAATTCCGCAAAGGGAACAGTGGCAATTGCGGGGCCGCAGCCGATTTCAAGAATGTTGGCGTTTGAGGGAAGTTCGGCTAATTCGACGACGCGATTAATTAGTTGTTGAGGATAGCGCGGTCTTGTTTTGTTGTAAGCACCTGCGATTTCGCTGTACCAATCTTTTCGCTGTTCACAAGTGTAGGTATCGACGTATTCGCTGTACCAATCTTGCGGTTTTTCTGATTCTTTTACCATTGTAAAATCTTTTTTTCTCTTCTCTTCTCTTCCTTAGTGGAACAGGCGTCCCGCCTGTGATTTTTAGTGTCTTCGCGGTTCCTTCAAAATAATTAAAAAAATGCGAAATTATGCTTGAGTTTCTGCTTCAGTAAAAATTGGCTGCCAAAGTTCGGAAATTGGCAATTCCCAACCAGGAAACAGTTCGGATACTGTCAAAATATCTCCATTTCCCAGCACAATTGGTTCGCCTTCGGGACGGTAAACTGTTACAGTTTCTTCATCAGGATCGATCAAAATGCCTACTTGTGATCCGAGTGCGATAAAATTCAGAATCTTTTTTCTAGCGGTTTAATGCGATCGCTCTGTGATTTAATTTCTACTACCAAGTCGGGGACTAATTCTGCGAAATAACGGGGACTTTGCCCGATCCGGCCCGCCCGCACAAAGGAAACATCGGGTGCTGTGAGGTTAGCATCAGGTAAAATAAAGCCGCCTGCGGAGTCAAAAATTCGGCCCAAACGGCGGGGATTCACCCAAACGAAGAGGAAGGCACTCAAGCGAATGCCAATTTCGCTAGATACAATATCTGAGGGGCCCACAATGATAATCTTCCCGCTTTCTAGTTCAAGTTGGTAATCTTGACCGGCTTCAAAGAAGGTTTTTTGGACTTTTTCTAAGTCTTTGAGTGTCATCATATTGATTGTTACCTCGCAGAAAATGAGTTGCCGCAGCTACAGCTTTGGGCGGCATTGGGATTGTGGAACCGGAAACCTCCGCCCATCAAGTCTTCTGAATAATCTATGGTGATCTCATTCAGATATTTTAAGTGCTGGGGGTCGATCGCAACTTGAACTCCCTCGGACTCGCATACAGCGTCTTCTGAGGCTGGCGCACCGTCAAATGCCATTGTATAAGACAAACCGGAACAGCCGCTCGATTCCACTCCCAGACGAAACAAAGTATTGGGGTTCGGATATTTTGACTTGAGGCGCTTTACTTCTGTCGCTGCTGTTTTGCTTAGATGAATCATTAATTTTGGGAATGGGGAATGGGGAATGGGGAATGGGGAATGGGGGAATGGGGGAATGGGGAATAGGGGAATTGGGAATTGGGGAATTGGGGAATTGGGAATGGGGGAATTGGTAATTATGATTCTTTTCTAATACCATTTTTCTAAAATGGTGCCACACTCTTCGACCCCCCCTAGCCCCCCCGCTGTATTGCGGGGGGGACAAGAATACTGTTGCATTATTTTAGAAAAATGGTATAATTTCGGGTTGTTATTTATCAACAAAAAAATTCCAATTCCCTAGGCCCAATTCCCTAGGCCCTAGGCCCTAGGCCCAATTCCCAATTCCCTAGGCCCAATTCCCTAGGCCCAATAGTTACTTAGCCTTTTCTGTACGAGCATAATCGTCTTGAAAACGAACAATATCATCTTCTCCGAGATATTCGCCATTCTGCACTTCAATTAAAATCAGCGGGATAACTCCTGGATTTTCCAGACGGTGAGAAATGCACTGTGGAACGTAGGTAGACTGATTTGTAAATAGAACTTCTTCGGTTTCGCCACAAGTAACTTTTGCAGTACCAGAAACTACGATCCAGTGTTCGCTGCGGTGGTGGTGCATTTGCAGGCTGAGGCGATGTCCGGGATTAACTTCAATTCGTTTAATTTTATATCCCGGGCCTTCTTCTAGTGTGGTAAACGAGCCCCAAGGCCGCGATTCTGTAGCGGTTATTTCGTTGGGTGCAGCAGGTGCGTGCAGAGTAGATAGTTGAACAATTTCTTGAATTTGAACCATGATTTTCACTCCTTGAGGATTGCTTGCTGAATCCTTTGGTAAACGACGTTGGATTTTGATACTAGCTAATTTATCCTGAAAACCTTTCGTCCGATCGCGCGAACCGGTTAGCGGACTGTAGATTTTTGCACTTTTGCCTGGGAAAGCTCGATCGACGCACCTTGACCACCATAGCAAAATCATCACAGCGGTTGTCACCCGCGATGCGCTCGATCGACTAACTTTACGTAAACTTTAATTAATCGACTTCTAAAAAGAGTATTTTAGTGCGATCGAGCAGTGTTTTCCTACCACATTTTAGGTTTTTTGTCAAGTGCTCGGTTATTTTGCGATCGCTAACCGAAAAGCCGATCGCACTTTTTTAACGATCTCAAAAGTGCGATCGCTCATCTTACAATCAAAAGGGATCTCGATCAAAATCTCTGCCATGCACAGCCAATGAATCCAGCCGCACAGCAACTTCTCGATCTGACGGGAAAAATACTGTCAGAAGCCATCATCATACTGGAAAGTTACGGCTTTCAATTTCAAACGAGTACAAAAGGCAGTTATCAAAGCTTTGAACATCCAGATGGCAGTATCATTCATATTAGGCCCAATGGTGAAATAGTCCGTACAGGGCCAAAGATCCGCGGGACAGATGGCAAAACTTACCGTCGTAGATACGATCGAGATGGAAATCAAATAAAATTTGAACCAGGTGCCAATACACATAGTACCGGAGAAAAAGTAATTATATGACAACCGCGCTCGCACTCAACCTCAAAACTTTTTTAGAAGACTTAAAAAGTGCTGATTTAGTAGGGGTTTCACTCCGCCCCCAAAATCTTGGGTTGCGTTTAGACTTCACCTTTGGCCCGGAATTTGGAGATGTGGCGATCGAGTTCCATCGCATTCTTCATCTAGTGATATCTCGCCCCATCAATTCCGACGATGAAAATTACTGTTTTTGGGTAGGAGAAGTAGAACTTAGAAAGCTCGAACAAAATGCCGAAACTTTCTTGTCTTCCCTTTCCTATCCTTTCAATTTTACTCCTGGTTTAGATTTATCGTCTTTGATTCATTTTCGGTTAGAAGGCGATATATTTATTCAAATAATTTGCGAACATTATAAGATTTTTCAGGAAATAAAAAATTAGAATTTCCAAGAGCGATCGCCCTTGTCGATCTCTCACCAACCAAGAAAGCGATCGCCCTATGCAATCAAAATCTCTAAAAAATCTCCCCAGTTACACAATAGCTCGATCGCGCGGACAGCAAACCCTACTTACAAAAAACTCTGACAATTTCCTGAAAACCCGAAACCTGCAAGGTTACATCACCACAAAATACATAATAATAGAAAGATCTGGTTCCCAGCCTTCACTCTAGATCGACAATCTCTCAGTCACTTTTAGGAATAAATCAAAATGAACAGCAACGGACTGCCAGCAAAACAAGGCCTGTACGATCCGCAGTTCGAGCACGATGCTTGCGGAGTCGGCTTTATCGTACACATGAAGGGTAACAAATCCCACGAAATCGTCGAACAGGCCCTGACAATCCTGCTGAACCTCGACCACCGGGGCGCCTGCGGCTGCGAACCCAACAGCGGAGACGGGGCGGGCATTTTGATGCAGGTGCCCCACAAATTTCTCAAAAAAGCCGCCGCCGCCTTAAATATCGAACTTCCAGAAGCCGGCGAGTACGGAGTTGGGGCGATTTACTCATCGCCAAACCAAACTCAACGCGAAAACGGTCAGCGCATTTTTGCAGAAATTGCCACCGAAGAAGGCTGTCCCGTACTCGGCTGGCGCGAGGTTCCCACAGATAACTCGTCCCTGGGCGACACCGCCAAATCTAGCGAACCCTTCATGCAGCAAGTGTTCCTCCGGCGCGCCGCAGGTATCGATGAGGCGGCCTTTGAACGGAAACTGTACGTCATCCGCAAACGCGCTCACAATGCGATCCGCAGGACGAATGTAGACCCCTACTGGTATAATTCCACACTGTCGTGCCGGACGATCGTCTACAAGGGAATGCTGATGCCGGTACAAGTCGGCGATTACTATCCCGAACTCCACGACCCGGACATGGAAAGCGCTCTAGCCCTGGTTCACTCGCGCTTCAGCACCAATACTTTTCCGAGTTGGGAACGATCGCACCCTTACCGCTACATCGCCCACAACGGCGAAATTAACACGATGCGCGGCAACATCAACTGGATGAACGCGCGGCAATCGATGTTCGAGTCGGAACTGTTCGGCGATGACTTAAAGAAAATCCCGAATTTAATCAATATCGAAGGTAGCGACTCGACTATTTTTGATAATGCTTTAGAATTGCTGACTTTGGCCGGGCGTTCGCTTCCTCACGCCGTGATGATGATGATTCCCGAACCTTGGACGGCCCACGAGTCGATGAGTGATGAGAAAAAAGCTTTCTACGAATACCATTCCTGCTTGATGGAACCTTGGGACGGGCCGGCTTCGATCGCTTTTACTGATGGTACTTCGATCGGCGCTGTACTCGATCGCAACGGTTTGCGGCCTTCCCGTTACTGCGTCACCAAAGACGACTTAGTAATTATGGCATCGGAAGCGGGAGTTTTGCCGATCGCGCCTGAAAGAATTGTATCAAAAGGCCGCTTGCAACCGGGGCGGATGTTCTTAGTAAATACTGAGGAAGGCCGCATCGTTTCCGACGAAGAAATTAAGATTAAAATCGCCACAGAACACCCGTACCGGGAGTGGATCGACCAGCACATGGTCGAAATCGCCAAACTCAAAGATGCGCCGTCAGTTGCAGAATCTCACCCCGAAACATTATTGCAGCGCCAAATGGCCTTTGGTTACACCTTTGAAGAACTGCGGTTGCTGTTAGCACCGATGGCAAAAGATGGGGTGGAAGCTGTAGGTGCGATGGGTGCGGATACGCCGCTGGCTGTGCTTTCCAACCGCCCAAAACTGCTTTACGAATACTTCCAGCAACTTTTTGCTCAAGTTACCAATCCGCCGATCGATTCTATCCGCGAAGAAATTGTCACTTCTGCTGAAACTACGATCGGCGCCGAACGCAATTTGCTCAAACCGGAACCGGAAAGCTGTCATTTAATTGAACTGAAAACGCCTATTCTCTGCAATGAAGAATTAGCTAAGCTCAAACACGTAAATGAAGGCAATTTCCGCTCGGCTACACTGCCGATTTTGTTCGACCCCAAAACAGGGGTAAAAGGTCTCGAACAGGCGTTAGAAGATGTTTTTGCAGCGGCAGATAGCGCGATCGCCTCTGGGGTGAATATTCTCATTTTGTGCGATCGGGGCATCAGTCCAGATAAAGCCCCAATTCCGGCGCTGCTAGCGGTTGCGGGCTTGCACCACCACCTGATCCGCCAAGGTACGCGGACGCGGGCGGGACTGGTTCTCGAATCCGGCGAACCGCGCGAAGTGCATCACTTTGCGACTTTAATCGGCTACGGTTGCGGTGCGATCAATCCCTATTTGGCCTTCGAGACGATCGCAGATTCGATCCGCGAAGGTTTGCTGCTGAATGTTGAGTACAAAGCTGCTTGCAAAAACTACGTAAAAGCCGCAACTAAGGGTGTGACAAAAGTTGCCTCGAAAATTGGGATTTCGACAATCCAAAGTTATCGCGGCGCGCAGATATTTGAGGCGATCGGTTTAAACAAATCCGTAGTCGATAAATACTTTGCTTGGACAGCTTCGCGGATTGAAGGTGTAGACTTGGAAGTCATCGCCCGAGAAGCAATTTTGCGGCACACTCACGCATTCCCAGAACGTCCATCCAGCGGACATACTCTCGATGTCGGCGGCGAATATCAGTGGCGGAAAGAAGGCGAGGCGCATTTGTTCAGCCCGCAGACAATTCACGCGCTGCAAAAAGCGGTTCGCGAGGGAAGTTACCCGCTTTTCAAACAGTATTCAACTCTGGTAAACGAGCAAAATCAACAGCATTTTACTTTGCGCGGTTTGCTGCAATTCAAACAGCGGGAATCGATCGCAATTGAAGAAGTAGAACCGGTTGAATCTATTCTCAAACGCTTTAAAACTGGGGCGATGAGTTACGGTTCGATTTCCCAAGAAGCCCACGAATCTTTAGCTGTGGCCATGAACCGCATTGGTGGTAAATCGAACACCGGTGAAGGCGGCGAAGATCCCGATCGCTACACTTGGACGAACGATCGCGGCGACTCGAAAAACAGTGCGATCAAACAAGTAGCTTCCGGGCGTTTCGGCGTTACCAGCTTGTATCTTTCCCAAGCGCGGGAACTGCAAATCAAGATGGCGCAAGGGGCAAAACCCGGAGAAGGCGGGCAGTTGCCGGGTAAAAAAGTATACCCGTGGATTGCTAAGGTACGGCACTCGACACCGGGTGTGGGTTTGATTTCGCCTCCTCCTCACCACGACATTTATTCGATCGAAGATTTAGCAGAATTGATTCACGACTTGAAAAATTCCAACCGAGAAGCGCGGATTAGCGTGAAATTGGTGTCGGAAGTTGGAGTCGGGACGATCGCAGCCGGTGTTGCTAAAGCGCACGCCGATGTCGTGTTAATTTCCGGCTACGACGGCGGTACGGGCGCGTCGCCGCAGACTTCGATCAAACACGCCGGTTTACCTTGGGAGTTGGGATTGGCGGAAACTCACCAGACTTTGGTTTTGAATAATTTGCGATCGCGCATTGCTGTGGAAACCGACGGACAACTGAAAACCGGCCGCGATGTAGCAATTGCTGCACTGCTTGGCGCAGAGGAATTCGGTTTTGCCACCGCGCCGCTGGTAACTTTGGGCTGTATCATGATGCGCGTTTGCCATCAAAATACTTGCCCTGTAGGCGTTGCAACTCAAGATCCGCTGCTGCGGAAAAACTTTACCGGCGATCCGCAGCACACGGTAAACTTTATGACCTTCATCGCCCAAGAAGTCCGGGAAATTATGGCGCAGTTGGGTTTCCGCACGCTGAATGAAATGGTTGGCCGCACTGATGTGCTGGAAGCGCAGCAAGCCGTGGAACACTGGAAGGCTAAGGGTTTGGACTTCTCGAAAATCTTGTATCAGCCGGAGGTTGGGGCGGATGTCGGGCGCTATTGTCAGATGCCGCAGGATCATGGCTTGGAAAAGTCGATCGACATGACTGTGTTGTTGGATTTGTGCAAAGGTGCGATCGCCAACGGCGAAAAAGTGCACGCAAAACTGCCAATTACCAACATCAACCGCGTTGTCGGCACAATTCTCGGCAACGAAATCACCAAACGCCACTGGGAAGGCTTACCCGATGACACGGTGCACCTGCACTTCCAAGGTAGCGCCGGACAAAGCTTTGGCGCATTCGTGCCCAAGGGAGTCACCCTGGAACTCGAAGGGGAAGCCAACGACTATCTCGGCAAGGGCCTCAGCGGGGGCAAAATCGTCTTGTATCCGTCGCCGGCTTCTACCTTTGTCGCAGAAGAAAATGTGATTGTCGGCAACGTGGTGCTTTACGGAGCCACCTCTGGTGACGTTTTCATCCGGGGGATGGCGGGCGAACGTTTCGGAGTCCGCAATTCCGGGGTAAACGCCGTAGTTGAGGGTGTGGGCGATCACGGTTGCGAGTACATGACTGGCGGCAAAGTTGTTGTTTTGGGTGAAACCGGGCGCAATTTTGCAGCGGGTATGAGTGGCGGTGTTGCTTACATTTTGGATGAGGCGGGGGATTTTGCTACTCGCTGCAATATGTCGATGGTGGCGCTGGAAAAACTGGAGGATGTTGAGGAGATTGCTGATTTGCGGCAGTTAATTCAGACTCACGTTGATTTGACTGGAAGTGCGATCGCATCGAAGGTTTTGGCTGCGTGGGATGCGATGGTGCCGGTGTTTGTGAAGGTGATGCCACGGGATTACAAGCGGGTGTTGCAGGCTATTGAAAGGGCGATCGCATCGGGTTTAAGCGGTGATGATGCGCTGACGGCTGCGTTTGAAGAAAACGCTCGCGATGTCGCTCGAATTGGCGGCAGCTAGTAGTCCAAGAAACCGGGTTTCTGCGATCGTCTTGGCATCACCACCGAGATGCGAGGAAGAAACCCGGTTTCTGAGCCCCCGCGCAAATCCAAGAAACCGGGTTTCTGCGACAATCTTGGTGAGGATGCCAAGATTTGGGTGAGAAACCCGGTTTCTGAACCCCCGCGCCTAGTCCAAGAAACCGGGTTTCTGCGACAATCTCCGAATCCCCACCAAGATTTAGGAAGAAACCCGGTTTCTGAACCCCCGTGCACAATCCAAGAAACCGGGTTTCTGCGATCATCTTGGCATCACCACCGAGATGCGAGGAAGAAACCCGGTTTCTGAGCCCCCGCACAAAACCCCCGCGCACATCCAAGAAACCGGGTTTCTGCGATAATTTCGGTGAGGATGCCAAGATTTGGGTGAGAAACCCGGTTTCTGAACCCCCGCGCCTAGTCCAAGAAACCGGGTTTCTGCGATAATTTCGGTGAGGATGCCAAGATTTAGGAAGAAACCCGGTTTCTGAACCCCCGCGCAGAAACCCGCGAATCCAAGAAACCGGGTTTCTGCGATAATTTAAGCATCCCCACCCAGATTTAGGAAGAAACCCGGTTTCTGGCCCCCACGCAGAGAGAACAATATGCCGCGTCGCCAAGTTATCTTACAAACGGGTAATTATTACCATGTTTATAACCGAGGTAATGACCGTCAGCTTATTTTTTTTGAACGAGAAAACTATATTTATTTTTTACGCCTATTAAGACACCATCTGATTACTAATGGTGTCGATATCATTGCTTATTGTCTGATGCCGAACCACTATCATTTATTAGTTTACCTGAAAACCGATCGTTTTTCTAACCTGATGCAGTGCTTTACTCTTTCCTATGTCAAGGCTATCAATAAACGCTATCACAAGGTGGGTTCGCTGTTTCAGGGACGGTTTCAGGCGATTCATGTAGATAGAGAAGAATATTTGTTACATCTCACTCGCTATATTCACTTAAACCCAGTATGTGCTAATATAGTTGAAAAAGCCGAGGAATGGGAATTTTCCAGCTATCAAGAATATATCGATATGCGGCAGGGAAATTTGCCAAAAATAGATCGAGTGCGATCGCAATTTCAGTCAGCAGAGGCTTATCGCTACTTTTTAGAAGACTTAACTAGCGATAAATTAATCCACCATCTAACCTTTGAAGAATAGCCAAAGTCCAAGAAACCGGGTTTCTGCAATAATCTCCGAATCCCCACCCCGATTTAGGAAGAAACCCGGTTTCTCACCCCCCACCCCCAAAGTCCAAGAAACCGGGTTTCTGCGACAATCTCCGAATCCCCACCCAGATTCAGGAAGAAACCCGGTTTCTCACCCCCTACCGCCCAAAGTCCAAGAAACCGGGTTTCTGCGATAATCTTGGTGATGATGCGAAGATTTGGGTGAGAAACCCGGTTTCTGAATCCCCCGCAATCCCGAAATTATTAGATAATTAAGCAAATACAGATAAACAGAATTTAATAACGATAACAGAAGCTATTAATTTATTTTTGAATAGCTAAAAGATGAGATATCATTTAGCTGTACAATGCTCAAACTCGATCGCACTCGGCGGTTGAAACCGATCCTACTTTTAGCTATAAATTTATGAATTTATTTCCAAAGAGATTGCCTTTTCGTAATTGGATCGATAACTTCTTTTTCACCGAAGAGCATGATTCCATAAAAGTTTAGCTCGCCGTAAGCGACTGCCTGCGTTTTTTCCAATTGCTCCTTGTACGTATCTCCTGTCATGGTTTCTAGAAAATCCACGAAATGAAGATTGTGTTCGCGCACTTTGTCACTAATTTTGCGAATTTCGTTTGAAGTTCCACGCAGAACGATGAGAGACAAAGCTGATATGCTGCTATGAACAATCTCATTTCGATCGGGGAAGTCAATAAAGCTCATCTTTTCTCTAATCTCTTCGCTTGCTGAAGCTACTAAACCAGCCCCCATATGGGCAACAGCATTCATTGCACTGCCTGGTTCCAGCGTCTTGTTTAAAACTGCAACTATTTTATTTTGTACTTAACGGCATTATGTTCTACTGACATCGCTTTCAAACCAACCTTTGGGTACTTAACGACTTAAACCTAACTCAGAAATCCTACCACGCTACCTGGAAGTTATTTGCGATCTCAAATAAGTACGCCAGTTGTTGCTTTTTCTACTGCTGCTTCTGCATGAATCCTCGTTGTTGGAAACAAGCCAACGGTGACATCTCCAGTATGAATTAGTAACTCAATCTCTGTACAGCCTAAAATAATGCCTTCTGCACCGGATTCAACTAAGCTATTCATAATCTCGATATATTGCTTTCTCGATTCTGGATTAATAATTCCAAGACACAATTCTTGATAAATGACTCGATGCACTACCTCTCGCTCATCATCATTTGGAATGAGCACCTCTAGCCCATGTTTATCTACCAGTCGCCCTCGATAAAAATCCTGCTCCATCGTAAAACGAGTACCCAATAAGCCGATCTTTTGAATGCCACTGGACTGAATTTTCTCAGCCGTCGCATCCGCAATATGGAGAAACGGAACTTGAATATTTGCCTCAATCTCATCCGCAAGTTTATGCATTGTGTTTGTACAGAGAACGATAAAATCGGCTCCTGCCCGTTCAAGGCTTTGTGCTGCTGCAACCATCAAACCTGCTGCTTCTTGCCAACGACTTTGATGTTGCAAAGCCTCGATTTCTGCAAAGTCAACTGAGTACATCACGCTTTTAGCAGAATGCAATCCCCCAAGCTTGCTCTTGGTGACCTCGTTAATAATGCGGTAATACTCAATAGAAGACTCCCAACTCATTCCCCCAATTAGCCCAATTGTTTTCATGGTGGCTCCTCAAATGACTCAAACGAGCGGCTCTACAATCATTCTAGATTACCGCAACTTAAGATCGAGGGAAACACTGTAGCAGTTGCGACGCTACCTGGAAGTTATTTGCGATCGCCCGCAATTTGAATTGTCACAGAAACCCGGTTTCTGAAACCCGCTACACCATCCGAGAAACCGGGTTTTGGGCGATCGCTTGTACATTGGGAAATCGAGCGTTCTGCTAAGCGTCAAAAAGGCATTGATTATACCTCAGATTCCTCTTCATTTTCTTGATCCTCGCTCGCAAATTCGCCGATGTAATCTCCCACGAGCGGTGTTTAGTTCAAATTTGCCAACACAACCTTTGAGTCGTCGGAGGAAGCGTCACTAACCATCGCTGAATATTCGCCGTTATAGTTGGTAAATTCAGACGGAGATTTCCGAATCTTAGATAGACGAATTTGCCAATCGGAAACCTGCTCGTAGGTAAGGTGCTTAGTATTGGAAGTCGTTGTCCATACCCCCCAAAGACAGGGGTCTTCAAACTGTAGCATTCCTGATTTCCGTAAGTCATAAGATTGCGGAGTTCCGGGCAAGGGAATAATGCTGTAGCACGAAGTCTGAAATTCCAATTGCGGGTTAATCTCTACCAGTTCATCGACCAATTCTGAGATGGCTTCCTCAAGAAGTAACAAGTCCTCATGGTCATCATCGGGTAGCCCGATAATGATGCCATAAGCAATCACAGGTACACCAGTTCTGACCACAGATTTCATCAAGGTACAATGCTCTTGCCAAGGAAGGAGCTTCTTGTAAGCTTCTCGTCCAAAAACGGGACGTTCGGCAGGGATATAAGCCAAAGGACAACCGACTTTGCCGTCCCAGCCAAACAGTGCTTCAATCAGTTCTTCGTCAGGTCTGAGGTCGCTGCTTTCATAGTTACGCCCAGCTCCCAGAGTTGTTTTCCTCAGTTCTAAACCATTGGGCCACATCAGAGTTATTCCCATCTCCCGCGCACCATTGGTAATGTCGAGGATCTCTTGTCGCCCCTCAGGAAAGAGTCCACGGGCTAGGAATTGATCGGAACCGATATTGATCGATCGAGCCCCCGCTTCTTTCTGAATCGCCAACCATTTGAGGGATGTTTCAGGAGACATTCTCCGAAAGCCAGTGCCGTAGGTGGGTGTCATGCAAAAATCACAGGTGCGATCGCAACCAATGTCAGCTACCAACGAACCTACTGGAACAGTTCCCTGGACATTGGGCAGTGTCCCTAAACACTCCCGCGCCACTTCCACCGATGGTAGTGCCCACTCCTCTGGGCTTTTGGCTTTAGCCTTCCTGGGATACTGTCTACCATCTGCGAGAATGACACCCGTGAGTTCTTCTCGTGGGGTTTTTCCCAGTACATAGTCAAAAATAGCCCAATTCGCTGCCCCGGATTTATCCTGAACGACTGCTGCTGCGCCGGCCTTCAAGTAGTGGTGCGGTTCAGCGAAAGCATCCGACCCACCAACGACAATGGGACGATCTCCCTTAGCCAGATGCTCAATCACCATACAAGTGACTTGACGGTCTTGGGAGAAATTCACTGTAATGCCCCAAGCATCGAAGGCATGGGGATCTAGGGCAGCAATTTTGCCCCCAACGTAAGTTTTCCGCAGGGTCATCCCTTTCCAGACAATCTCCCCAAATTCTTCACTATAATTGTCATCTCTGAGGTTGACCAATCGGGCATCAAATCCTCCTGCTTGCAAGTCAGGAATCAAAACTTGCTTGCTGATTAAGGAACGATGTCTATATAAAGAAGTCCAATTTTTACCTTCTGCATCATAGAGTCCCGTTGCTGGAGGTTCAATCAGTCCAATTGTGGGAGAGTTTTTAGCTATCATGATTGAGGATGGGGAATGTGGGATAAGATGATGGGATTTTTTCTGGCTCGCGATCGCCTGCGACACCAGGGAAGCCAATCGCAACCCCTAGACGGTAGCACAAGTCGGTGAGCTACTCTTTAATCAAATCAGACGATAGCATAAAAATAGATTAATCTAGATGAGATGAGTCAAATTGACTATTTTCTTAATCATTTAGTTTTTCGATTTGTTGGGAAATACTGTAGCAGTTGCGACGCTACCTGGAAGTTATTTGCGATCGCCCACAAGTGCAGACAGACCGACAGTTAGACTTGTTAATAGTTTTGCTGCGTAAGTAGATTCAATTACCCTACTGTGGAAAAATAGTGGCGATCGACTCAAATTGTCGCAACTGAGAGTAGAATTGAATATCTAGTTTCCATAGAGCAACGCCGCTTTGAGCCAGATTCAAATCTTAAACTTACAAAGCCTTAGCCAGGGACTCCCTGCGATTACACCTGCCTTTGGAGCCGCGATCGCAGAAGCAGGTGCGATTTGTCTAACCGATGAAGCTCACCAACCAGGAGTAACACTTAAAGTTGAGGGAGAATTTTCTGCCACATAAAACTTAGATTGGCAGCCAGTCACCGAGCAAACCCGACGATGTTGGAATGACGAAGAATATACTACCGAGCAGGCTGCTTATGGAATCGCATTCCTGTTAATTCTGCAATTAACAAATCTCACAGTCATTGAACGCTCTCGTAAAGGAACTGGATTTGACTATTGGTTAGGAAGTCAGGCGTTGCTGACTTACAGTATGAAGGGCTAAATATGCAAATCCTAAAAACCATTGTTCACAAAGCTTTTGGATTTTTGCCTGGTTCTTTTTCATCCCCCTCAGCTACCACACTGCCATTTGAGCGAATGGCGCGCCTAGAGGTTTCTGGAATTCGCAAAGGCGATCGAAGTCAAATCAATGCTAGAGTAAAGCTGAAAACGGAACAAACCCGCACCTCAGACGCACAAGGCTTGCCAGCGTATATCATTGTAGTAGAGTTCAGCCGACCGATTTCTATTATTGGTGCAAAGCAAAATCCTGAAGGAACCGTACTCCAATGAGCCAGATTCAATCGCTCCACCAACAAGCAATGGATTTAGCCGAAGCAGCGGCAGTCGCCCGCTTAAGAGGTGCGTTGGAGTTGGCTGCACAATTCACGCGCCAAGCCTTTGAGCAAGAAACTCAGGCGGCCGCCTTAATTGCTAGCACCCTTGATGCTGAACCCACTCGTTCTGTGCTTCACCGCAGCGCAGCATCTTTAGCGATTGAATGTGGCGAATTACGAATGGCAGAACGTCTAATTGCAACCGCGTTATCTGGCAATCCCCCTCCAGAGATTGCTGAAGAACTTAAAGATTTATTCATCCAGATCAACTTGAGCCAATATCTGAAGCGTCAAGGAATCCACATCGATATTAAAGAATTGCGAGGACTGGTAAATCAATAGCACTCGTCGATTTGTCCCAACTGTGGAATTGATCGAGAATTAGCGAAATCAACAAGCAAAATGATTCCATCCATACCAAAAATATCCATCAAACCTGGATACCGCGCCCAGTCAGATGATAAAACCCCTGAAGCTGATGCAATTGATTTCTACCAACTGCGGCAACTCACCAATTCTCAACGATCGCAAATGGCGGCAAAATTAAATCGTTGGGCAAAAACTGTTAGCTTGCGCGGGATGAAAAAAGCTTGCCCGTCAACCTACCAAGAGCGATTTGCCCGATCGATCTTGCGTAGCAAATGGCAGCCAATTTTAACCCCCACCAGTGACCCATCTATGTGGACGCAAGACCCCAGCGAAATAGCTAGACTGTTGCACCCAATTTTTCAAACATTAGGTATTTCTTACTATATTACAGGAGGAGTTGCCGCTTCCGTCTATGGCGACCCTAGAACAACACGCGATTTAGATTTAGTAATTGAATTGATCCGGGATAATATTTTACAATTAGTTGCAGCACTACAAACCGCTGGTTTTTATTGCCCTCCGGGTTCGGTAGAAGATATTCAAGAGGGCAGAGGCATGGTGTTGAGCGTCACTCACATGACTTCTGTATTGAACGCTGATATCGTGCTGAATTCTAATACTGAATTCGATCGCTCAAAAATGATAAGACGGCGATTAGAAGCCCTTGACGAAGCTGGTGTAGAACAGTTCTGGATAGCTGCTCCTGAAGATATTGTATTGGCAAAACAGCTCGGGCGGCAACAGTCTCAGTCTCAAAAACAATGGAATGATGTTTTGGGAATTCTGAAAGTCCAAGCTGAGCATTTGGAGCGCGGTTACTTAACAGAGTGGGCGCAACAATTGGGATTAATTGACGATTTGAATCGAGCTTTTACTGAATCTGGGATTTGATGCGATCGCAAATTGTTCAGTTGGCGATCGCCCGCACTGTATCTGTATCATTATAGGTATGGAATTTTAAAGATTAATTAATTTTATGCAAGTTATTTTAGGCAACATCACACAACTGAAAGTAGATGCGATCGTCAATGCTGCAAATACCAGTTTGTTGGGAGGTGGTGGAGTAGATGGCGCAATCCACAAAGCAGCAGGCCCGGAACTTCTTGACGAATGCCGATCGCTCCGAGGATGCAAAACCGGGGATGCTAAACTCACAAAAGGATATCGCTTACCCGCACGCTTCATCATCCACACCGTAGGCCCCGTATGGCGGGGAGGATCCTGCGGAGAACCCGAACTCTTAGCCCGATGTTACCACAACTGCATGGAAATCGCGATCGAGCAAAAGTTCGAGAGTATCGCATTTCCTTGCATTAGCACCGGTATTTACAAATATCCCAAGGATTTAGCAGGTGAGATTGCAGTTAAGATATGCTACGAAGAAATGCAAAAGAATGGCGCTCCTCAAAACATAACTTTTTGCTGCTTCGATTCAGAAAATTATGAAGTTTATGATAGCATTATAGCACTTATCAGGCAGTAGAAGTATCAAAAATGATTCCAGAAATGAAAACCTATTTAGCAGCCACTGAAATTATCGATCGCGATCATCCCGCAATTTTAGGACTCGCGCAGCAGATAGCATCACAACATCATACAATCGTCACAGGAATTATGAGAGGCGAAGCAAAGGTTTATTTTCAAATCTGAGATCGATCGCCTACAATGTAAACTCAGACCAGCCATCAAAAACCATCGCCATGAGCGTAATTGCAGTTAAATGGTCGATCGACGAATACCACCAAATGATCTCCTCGCGCATCTTGGAAAATCGGCGCGTGGAACTGCTGAAGGGAGAAGTTGTTGAAATGTCGCCAGAAGGGGAACCCCACGCCTATTTTAGCAGCGAAGCAGGAGAATATCTGATCCGGCTCTTGGGCGATCGCGCTACCATCCGTTCAGCCAAGCCGATTACACTCCCTAACGACTCGGAACCAGAACCGGATATTGCGATCGTACAGCGATTGGGCCGCACATATCTCGAACATCACCCCTATCCCGAAAACATTTTCTGGCTGATTGAATACTCAGATTCCACTCTCGTTAAAGACTTGGAGACGAAAACGAAAATCTACGCGGAAGTGGGAATCCCCGAATACTGGGTGGTTAACCTCAAAAGAAGACACCTCATAGTATTTCGAGATCCTCTTGATGGAGATTACGCTTTCAAGTTGACGCTAACCGCAGGAATCGTTAACCCGCTAGCGTTTCCCGATGTGGCTGTGTCGGTAAGCGCGATCGTCAGCACGTGATATTTACTAGAATAGAATTAACCCAAGTTATTATCTATTTTGGCGATCGCTATGGACAAGTATTTAGCAGCGACTGACATTATCGATCGCGATCATCCCGCAATTTTAGCACTCGCGCAGCAGATAGCATCACAACATCATACATCAGAGGCGATCGCCCAATCTAGTTTTGAGTGGGTTCGAGACGAAATTCGCCACAGCTACGACTATCAGATGAATCCCGTCACCTGTCGCGCATCCGATGTATTAAAGCACAAAACAGGTTATTGCTTTGCCAAAAGTCACCTATTAGCAGCATTGCTGCGCGCTAACAACATCCCGGCAGGTTTTTGCTACCAAAGATTGAGCTTTGATGACAAAGGTGCGCCCTATACCTTGCACGGTTTCAATGCAGTTTACTTGCCAGAAATAGGCTGGTATCGCGTTGATGCAAGAGGAAATCGCGAGAATGTTAACGCTCAATTCACACCTCCTCAAGAGCAATTAGCATTTAAAATTCAGTTTCCAGAAGAAGCAGACTTTCAAACCATTTTATCTGAGCCGCTGCGAGTAGTTGTAGAGGCTTTACAAAATCACAGTACATGGGATGAACTGCTGCTCCACCTTCCAGACGTTTCTCTTGATTCCGCACAGAAATACGGCCTTGCCATCCACTAGAAATTACTCAGCAACAAGCTGAGGACTTGGAGAAGCTTTTTAACGTTGTTTCGGGGTTGTTAAGGTCGATTTTCCGACAATTCTCAAACAGCATTAGTTGACTGTAAATCAAGAATATTAGAACCAAATTAAGTCTAAATCTCAACTTGGAAAACTAATCTAAATAATCAATCTGGCACTTTCAAGCCCTTAAGCTTTTCCCCTTTCTCTCCCTCACTCAACCCCTTACACTGCACCAAAACCCCAAAACCTCCCAAACCCATCGGATCGATCAATTGATACAGCGCTTCCCGCTTCCGCAAAAAGGTTGCCAAATCCAATACTTGTGAATCATTTGCAGATAAAGAAGCAATTCTATCGCCCACACCCAACACCATCAAAAACCAAGCCTGCTGAGTAAAACCCATCATCTCCAAACCGCACAAGTAACCTTGTTTTTCCAGCGCGGTAAAATCAGCGTGGGCCGTTAAATCTTGCCACCCCACATTAATATAAGGATTGCTGTGATAGCGGTGGCGATAATAACATTGTAGCGTTCCTTCCGTGCGTCTCGGATTGTAATATCGGTGCGCCGGATGGCCGTAATCAATTGTTAACACATAACCGCGCTGCAATTTTTCTGCAACTGTTTTTATCCAATCTAAAGCTGCTAAATTAACTTCACTGCGATAACCATCCGCATAGACAGTCGCCGATAAATCAATTCCAACTAAATTAAAATATTCGGCAATCTTAGGATTTGAAAGTTCCCCTACTACTTCAATAAACTTGCTTCCCGATTGTTCGTTTTTTTCTGCGGCTTCGGTAACGTAGATTTCCCTGATTTCCCCTTCTTCGACGATAAATTGATGCACTGGTAAAGCATCCACTAACTCATTAGAAAAGAAGCAGCCGACAATCGAGTTATTAGCTATTTCATCCCAATTGCACCACTTGACTATTTTAAATTCAGCTAATTTTTGCTGCTGCACCGCTTTCTGTACAGGGGAAATTTCAACAATAATGTATTCTAAGAGTTTAAATAGATCGGGATATTGTCGTTGCAGGTATTGCAGTAAATGTGCGGCAAAGGTTCCCCGCCCCGCACCCATTTCTACTATAGTAAAAGGATCAGGTTTGCCGAGAATTTGCCACATTTCTACAAATTGCTCGCCCAACACTTGGGCAAAATCAGCGCTCCAATGAGGTGATGTGATAAAGTCGCCTTGTTTGCCGATGTTAGGTCGATCGCCATTATAATAACCATACTGCGGGTGATAGAGTGCCAAATCCATATATTCCGCAAAAGTAATGCGCTGCTGGGGACTTGCGACAATTCTTTCGCTGATTAAAGCGCAGAGTTCCGGGTTGCTGTCGTTAATATCTGATTGTTGAACTGTCATAATTTTTATGAGAAACTTAATCAAGCTAAACAAAATCATTCGAGTAGTGCTATGAACTCTTCCCTTGTGAGTTCTGCATCCCGCAGTATCTTGCGGAGTAAACCTCTACCTATGGTTTTGCCAGCATGGACAGGAATCGTTACAACCCGTCCATCTGCATGGATTATTCGCACATGACTGCCCTTTTGTCGGATCACCTGAAAGCCTACATTTTCTAGGGCGCTAATAACTGTATTTCCTGTTAAAGCTGGTAGTTTTGGCATTAAATCATCACCCTTTGAATGCCTACAAATTCAGGTAATTTTTCATCACCCTCTTCTTCTAAGCAAAGTGCAATAACTTCTTTGATATTGGCAATCAACTCATCAATAGTTTCTCCTTGACTATAACAGGCTTTTAGCTGTGGGACTTCCCCGACATAATAGCCATCTTCATCTCGTTCAATAATGACGTAGAACTCTTGCTTGCTGATATTCATTCTGCAACCTCTTTGTTCTTTAAATTTCATTATATCATTTTGACGCCGATCGCAAAATTGAGATTTGAGATTGGCAATTTTCGATCGCTGTGATAAGCTAGCTTTAGCTTTTAAATATAATGCTTCTGTATGTCGAGAGAGTCTTGTTTAGAAGAGTTCAAAAATTCAAGCGAGTTATTATTACCTGCTTATCTTGTTATCTTCGATCTTGCAGACACAAAAAGACGCAATAATTACTTAGGTCACGATGAAGTAGACAAAGATATCATCGCCTTCGATAATTTGTTAAAAGATTGCGTTTCTTTAGAAAGATGCAAGAGAATTGCCGGCGATATATGGGTGGCTTGTTTTACAGAACATCAACTAAACGATATCCCGGCTTTGATAGTGAATTACGCACAAGAAGTTCCTATAGTATTAACAGTGTGGAAATGCGAGGCGATCGACCCCAAGGGAAATTCTATATTTATTGAAGAAAAAAGAAACGTTTCGATCTGTCGTGCTGTCCGCTGCGGCTATTTGTGGGTTGAAAATGTTAATGAATTAAGTTTCAAAGTCAATGAATTACTAGATAGGGTATGGAGTTTACCTGTTAATACATTAACTTCCCTAGAGTCAGTGGTAGCTGTTAATTTACCAAAATGGCAGTGTATCCCCCCTGAAAGTTTATCTGTAACTGAGTATTGCCCCTACTGCAACAGCACAAACTTGCGGCTGTTAGAAGTAGATTATGATTGTGATAAGCGTATTTGCACGCAGTGCGGAACTCAAGTAATTTTTAGCTATGATTTTTATTGTTGAGATTCCATAGTTTATAGTAGCCGATCGAGGATTCAAAAAAAGGGAGATCGCACTTTTTAGCAAATAGCCCAAAAATACGATCGCCCTTTTTCATCTAGCGATCGACAGAACCCATGATAATATCGATACTGCCCAGAATCGCCACCAAGTCCGCAATCTTTACACCGCGCACGATGTGGGGCAAAATCTGCAAATTATTGAAATCCGCAGCGCGAATCTTCCAGCGCCAAGGAAACACGCTGTCATCGCCGATAATATAGATTCCCAATTCACCCTTACCGCTTTCGACGCGCACGTAATGTTCGCCCTTCGGAATCTTAAAAGTCGGGGCTACTTTTTTGCCAATAAACTGATAGTCGAAACTGTTCCACTCAGATTTTGGCCCGCTTTCTAAGCGCTTGGCTTCCAAGTTTTCGTAAGGGCCGCCGGGGAGTCCTTTCAAGGCTTGATAGATGATTTTAACAGACTCGCGCATCTCCCGAATTCGCACTAAGTACCGGGCCAAACAATCGCCCGCAGCTTCGGTACAAACTTCCCAGTCGAAGTCGTCGTAGCATTCGTAATGGTCAACTTTCCGCAAATCCCAATTTACGCCGGAACCCCGCAACATGGGGCCGGATAGTCCCCAGTTAATCGCTTCGGCGCGGGAAATTGTACCCAGCCCTTCAATCCGGCGGCGGAAGATAGGGTTGTTGGTGATTAAGCGTTCGTATTCGTCAATTTTGGGGACGAAATAATCGCAGAAATCTTCGCATTTGTCTACCCAACCGTAGGGTAAATCTGCTGCGACTCCGCCGATGCGGAAGTAGTTGTTGTTTACCATGCGGTAGCCGGTGGCTGCTTCCCACAAGTCGAGAATTGGTTCGCGATCGCGCATAGTGTAGAAAAAGGGAGTTTGCGCGCCCACGTCCGCCAAAAACGGCCCCACCCACATCAAGTGGTTGGCAATCCGGTTCAACTCCAGCATGATTACCCGAATGTAACTCGCCCGTTTGGGCACAGCTATATTCGCTAACTTTTCCGGTGCATTGACTGTTACCGCTTCGTTAAACATCCCCGCAGCGTAGTCCCATCGGCTCACGTAGGGGACGTACATCACGTTGGTGCGGTTTTCGGCAATTTTTTCCATGCCGCGGTGTAGATAGCCCAAAACTGGCTCGCAGTCTACTACATCTTCGCCGTCTAGGGTGACAATTAACCTCAGTACCCCGTGCATGGATGGGTGGTGCGGCCCCATGTTGAGCACCATTGGTTCGGTTCTCGTCTCAATTCTTGACATAATAATTGGTAATTGGTAATTGGTAATTGGTCATTGGTCATTGGGCATTGGGCATTGGGCGTTGGGCATTGCTCATTAGCCATTAGTCATTGGTCATTAGCAAAAAACACTCTAACTAGGGACTGAGGACTGAGAACTGAGGACTACCGACTAGGGACTACTGACTACTGACTGAGGACTGCTGACTAGGGACTACTGACTAATGACTAATGACTAATGACTGCTGACTATTGTTGATTTTTGTTTCGTTCTTATAAATTATGAAGGATATCGAGCCGTCTGAGAAGGAGACTCCTGCATCAGATGTCAGTATTGACGCCTATCACGTTTCTGTTTTAGCCCAAGAATTAATTGCGGGTTTGGCTGTGCGCGCCGGCGGGCGCTATTTGGATGCGACGCTTGGGGGCGGCGGACACACGAGTTTGATTTTGGCGGCGGCCCCTGATGTGACTGTGGTGGCGATCGATCGCGACGAACAAGCCATCCGTTTTTGCCAATCCCGATTTGCCAACTCGCCCGTCGAGTTTTGGCACGGCAATTTTGCTGAATATCAGTCTCCTGATGCCGAATTTGATGGTATTATAGCAGACTTGGGCGTTAGCTCGGCTCAGTTCGATAAACCGGAACGAGGCTTTAGTTTTCGCCATCCAGCTCAACTAGATATGCGTATGAACCAGCAGCAATCTTTGACCGCAGAAGAGATTATCAATCACTGGGAAGAAGTTAAACTAGCAGATATTATTTACAAGTACGGCGAAGAACGACTGTCTCGGCGCATCGCGAGGCGAATTGTCGCACAACGTCCTTTTGAAACTACTACAGAGCTCGCAGGCGCGATCGCGTCTACCTTCCCACCCAAGCAGCGCAACGGTAGAATCCATCCCGCCACCCGCACTTTCCAAGCTTTAAGGATAGCTGTTAACTCCGAACTAGCTTCTCTAGAAACTTTTCTCAACCAAGCGCCTAAATGGTTAAAACCCGGTGGGAGAATCGGAATTATTACTTTTCACAGCCTCGAAGACAGGCCGGTCAAACACCAACTCAGAGCAACAGAGTGTTTGCAGGTACTGACAAAAAAGCCGATCGTCCCACAATCCGACGAACTAGCTAGAAATCCCCGCTCTCGTTCTGCTAAGCTCAGACTGGCAGAAAAATTAACTTGATTCGGCAGTAACGGGAATAAAGGACGAGCTCTCAACCAAGGCGAGGTCTGGTAAGGCCGCGACTGGATGCAAGTTCCGAACTTCCTTGTGGTATCACTAACATGGCACTGATCTATGAAACCCGAACCCCTCACCCAGATTCGGCTCTGCTGAATCAGAAGAGGGTACTTGACAAGCTAGTTTTAGACCTGATTAATTCGCCTAGGAAGGGAATAGCATGAGTCGGGGAGATGGAAGCAAACTGAAACTAATGGTAGTCGATGACGAACCCGACAACTTGGATTTGCTGTACCGGACGTTTCGACGCGATTTTCAGGTTTACAAAGCAGATAGCGCCCTCAGCGCCCTGTCCGTTCTAGACGAACAGGGCGAGATGGCGGTAATTATATCTGACCAGCGGATGCCAGAAATGAATGGTACCGAGTTCTTGGGGAAAACAGTCGATCGCTTTCCCGATACGATTCGGATTCTGCTGACAGGATACACCGATGTTGAAGACTTGGTAGAAGCAATTAATGCAGGTCAAGTTTTCAAGTACATCACCAAACCGTGGAATCCTGAAGAACTCAAATCAGTTATCAATCAAGCGTCAGAAACTTACAAATACTACAAGCAGCGCAGCGTTGCACTGCGCCGCGCTTTACGCAAGGAATCTCTGTTTAATGAGGTGATGAGCGTGATTCGCGGGTCGCTAGATTACTCTAGTATGGTACAAACTATTGTTCAAACCGTAGGTCAAACTTTTGAGGCCAACTATTGTATGCTGCGGCCTGTAGAGGTCGATCGGCTGTTACCCAGTACCTTCCCCTACCAAGCCCAAACCGCCGAACCTAGCAGCTTTTCTTTTGATGAAAATTTGCTGGTTCAAGCCGTAGCCAGCCGCCAAACTCAAGTCAACGCCAACAGTGGGGCTAACGGTAACTCGGTTGAGATTGCTGTACCCCTGACTTATCAGCAAGACTTGTTGGCGGTGCTCGCTTTGTGTCAGATTGGCGGGACTAACCCTTGGTCGGGAGACGATATAGAGTTAATAGAAGGTGTAGCAGCTCAAGCAGCTCTCGCCCTGTCTCAAGCTAAGCTCTACCAGCGGACTCTGGATTTAGCCAAGCAGATGCAAAACGAGTTGGAAGTGGCCCGCCAAATCCAAACAAACTTGTTGCGCCAAAGTTGGCCGGATTTTGAAACTGTCAGGGTGCAAGCTTGTTGCTATCCGGCGCGGGAAGTTGGCGGTGACTTTTTTGAAGTCTACGTCCACTCGCAAGGGGATATTTGGATAGCTGTGGGAGATGTTTCGGGTAAGGGTGTTCCGGCTGCTCTATTTATGGCTAGCGCGATTTCGGTGATGCGGCGCGAACTTTCTCAAGAAGTTTCTCCCGAGCCCGATCGAGTGATGCAGAATATGAACAGCAGTATGGCTGACGACCTGATTGGCAACAACCATTTTATTACAATGGTTGTAGCTCGTTACACTCCGTCAACGGGACACCTGGCTTTTGCTAATGCCGGTCACATTTATCCGATCGTTTGGTCTCAGTCAGAGGTGAAAGCGAGTGCGGCTAGCGGTGCAACGCCAGCCGAACCCAATTTCCTCAAAGCTCGCGGTATTCCCTTGGGGATACTGCCAGTCTGGAAAGGTAAAGCAGGTGCGATCGAATTAAAGTCAGGAGATGTATTTCTGCTGACAAGTGACGGGATTACTGAAGCTAGCGTGACCACTGCCGCGGTCTCCGGGGGCGAAGAAACCCGTTCTATGCTACAACAAGAAGGGCTTTGGCAACTCTTGATTCAGGAGCCTGGTTCCTTCAACTTGGACAGTTTGTTAGCTTACATTCGAGCTGACAATCCCGTTCAGGAAGACGACCAAACCATACTCTCTCTGGAGGTTCTCTGAATCTGTCAGCCATCCCGACGGATAGTCGGGGCTTCGAGTATCAAAAACTCTAGCCCCCAGTTGACAGCTTACAGATTACCGCACAGAACGCGGGCGATCCAATAGCTGCAAGCTTCTCTAAGGGCAAAAGTTACAGAACTAGCGCATCAGTCGATTTTAGATTTTAGATTTTAGATTTTAGATTTGACTCTCGCATTGAATCTGGAAGCTTGAACTTTCCTCTAAAATTTGGATCTCTGGGTGACTGAACTGCGTGGCACGGTATCCGTTTTTGGGCCCGGTCAATGCCTAGCTCTTAACTGATGCTTTGCGATCGAAGCTTTCAAAAAAGTCTATTGCATCGATCGCCCGCTATTGAGTATCCTTCATGTAGCGGCAAATATTAACGCCAAATAAATTCGGTGCGTCATGTTTCATACCTGGTCTGAAGACACAGGGTTTTCACTCCTTACGGGATTTTTTTATGAATACTGAGCTTCATGTGCCAAGCGACTTGCGGTTTTTAACAATAGTTGAAAATTGGTTGCTGAGCAGTTTGGAAGTTGAGCTAGGAGAGCACGTCGATTGGCCGCGTCAGTCGAATCGTTTGCGCTTGGTGTTAGCAGAAGCCTATTCTAACGTGATCCGCCATGCTCACAAAGATCAACCCAACTTGCCGGTATTAATTCGCTTGAATTTAAAAAATCGGGATATTGGTTTAGAAATTTGGGATTACGGTAAAGGTTACGAAATGGATACTTACAGTCCCCCGAGACCGGAAGCTAAACAGGAAAGCGGCTACGGCTGGCTGATTATGAGCAGACTTATGGATCGGGTGGACTACAGTTTGCAATTAGACGGTCGTAACTGTCTGAAGTTAGAAGCTAGTTTGCCGGAAAAATCTTAATTAGCCGTTAATCATCGGTCATTAGTCATTAGTCATTAGTCATTAGTGATTGACAATGTTTTTGATTCTAGTGGTTGTCTGTCGCACCGTGCGGTGACAGCCACTTTTTATGGCAATCTCGCCCCTCTCTAACGAGACTCTAAGATTGTATAGCCGAAGCAAGAAGAAACAAGCAGTAAAAGCAAGGGTCTTAAGCAATTAATCTCTATTTTCACGCATTCTATGCAAAAGTAGCTGTAGGGTGCGTCGCTATTAAAAGTCCGTAAAGAAAAGCGACTTTTAGAATAGCGACGCACCTCGATCGCGAGTTAAGCAAACAACCCCTCATTGTACCAGAAATAATTGGTTTAAAGCCGGAACTCTTTTAAGGAGAAATTAAAAGCAGATGATTCATTACTCCAATGCTCTTCCTTCTTGTGTCAAGTGTTGTCAACTATTAACTGAATGAACAATTTGTGCCTCACTCCCTTGATAATTCCTCTATTAAGAACCGAATTTCTTAGGCCGCAGAGTGAGCAATTCTTGGGGAGAGGCTAAGAGTTTGACGGTAACAGAAAGAATTTCTTCCTGAGAATTGAGCAGAAAAACCCATCCGACATTAATACCAAATGCGGGAGTTTGCACCCGGCCGCTGACCTGAATTTCAACTGTGCCATATTCTAAAATTTTGCTTGCACTTTGCTGGGGTTCGAGATACATTCCTCGCGCTTCTGTTTTTAGATAACTGGCGATCGAGCTTTTGCCGATAATTGGCTCTTCAAAGGGCGCGTGCAGAATTCCCTCCCCAGCAAACAAATGAGCGGTTGCTTCAAAATCGCCCGCGTTAAAAGTTTCAAAATATCGCTGTACCGCAGGCTTGGTGAGATCGGCAATATTTATAGAGCGAGTTAAAATAGGTCGAGTTGTGGCGGTCATATAAGAAGTGATTTGAGATGAATGAATCTAATGTAATCATTCTCTTGGTCACAGCAAATCCCTCAAAAGATATAGGTAGGGTCATAAATTTTATCTAAAAAAAATCAATCATGCTATTTGCCTCCTGGAGCTTTGAGGGCGATGGACAGAAATTGTACCAGTTAGCAAAAATAATGCAACTGTAGGCAAGTCGCAAACCCTTATGCCATAAGTCATTCCCAATCCTTGAATCCTTCAAATATAAAATATAAAATATAAAATATAAAATCAACTAAACCCAGACACCTCCTGGCATCTGGGTTGCTGTAGAGTCTTGTTTAGTCTGTCAAACAAGAAGATTAGTCCTGGACGCATAGGTGGCCAGAAACCGGGTTTGATGGGCGAAAATTCTTCGCTGTAGCCACAGATTAGGTAAAAAACCCGGTTTCTTTGAACTTGATGCGTCCAGGAGTGAAGATGCTATTTCCGCATCAAATTCATCAATTCCTTAGGAGAAGCCAACAAGTCGATCGCCACAAAGAAAATTTGACCTTGAGGATCGAGCATAAACCGCCACGCGATGTTCATACCCACATTCGCGCCGAACCAAGGAGTTTCGACTTTACCTGTGACTTTCACTTGGCGGTAGCCATCTTCAGCAGGCTCCGATACACCTCGCTCGGGCATCATTTTCAGGCCGATGCACTCTTCCCGCATATAGTTGAGGATAGCTTCGCGACCGACGATCGGCTTTTGGAAAGGCGGTTGCAGAGCACCGTCTTCAGCAAATAAACCGACGGCTGGGGTGAAGTCGAAGGCGTTCATGTTGTCGATGTAGCTGAGTACAGTCTGCTCGCTGATACCCTCAATCTGGGTTTTCACCCGCTCAGCAGGAGCGGTAGGAGTGCTGCGGGGAGCAGAGCGTTTGCCGTACTCTTGGCTGAAATCGGGATCGTAGCCCATGTGAACTACGGTATTGCGGAGTACAGTAATTTGTTGGCCCGGATCGAGTTTCTTGATGGTTTCGAGAACTGCGGTGGCTTCAGCAGACATTTGATAGCCAGCGGGGATCGGAGCCACAAGGCCCTGTTTCATCAACTGTCCCAACTCGTACCAGAAACCGAGTTTGGTGTTGACGCGCAATGAGGTGTAAATCCGGCCGATGGTGGTGTCGGCGTTGCTGGCCAAGTCAAACATAGTTTTGCTTTGAGCAGCCGGCGACATTTGCTTGATTTCGCTGAGGACGCCTTCGACAAGGGCCATGCTCGCTACTCCTGGGGCGGCTGCGGTGATGGAAACGCCCATTTCGGTGTAGGCATACCAAAGCAGTGCGAGTTGGTCTTCGACGCTGAGTTTGTAGAACGAGTCCGTGGTAGCCGGAACAGCGCTAGCAATCTCGGTGTTGGAGAAAATAGATTGAGCTGATTGAATACTAACTGCCATGTGTATTTTGTGAGATTCGCGGTGGGTTTTACTTCCGTGCTTGAGATGTGCGAATCGAACTCTCCCTTAATTAAAATTATGTAACGTTTTTGACAAATTAGAGTTCAAATTTCTAAATATAAAGATTGTGAAAGTATTATGAATTTTATCGCACAATCAGTCTAAATGTTAATAGACTAATCGCGCATTTTGTGATATGGTTCTTTACCCGATGAAAACATCAATTAATAGCGATCGCATTAAGCAAAAAGGCCTAGAGTTGGGGTTTCACAAAGTCGGGATAGCCTCGGCAGATGCGGATGTCGATCGAGAAAAACAAAGATTGCAGGCTTGGCTGGACAAGGGTTATCAGGCGGATATGGCATGGATGGCCAACCCGAAACGGCTGGATATTCGATCGCTCGTGCCAGACGTGCAGTCAGTAATATGTGTCGCCATCAACTACTACACGCCTCACCAACGCCCCGAAAATCCCCCCTTTGAAGGGGGGGACGATGCAGTTCGAGAGTATGCTAAGATCTCTCGCTACGGTTGGGGGCGGGATTACCACAAAATTCTGCACAAAAAACTGAAGCTGTTAGCAAATTGGGTGCGATCGCAAGGCGAAGGAATTGAAGCGCGTTATTATGCTGATACCGGGCCGGTTCAGGATAAAATGTGGGCCCAGCGGGCGGGGATTGGCTGGATTGCTAAAAATGGTAATGTAATTTCGCGCGAATACGGTTCTTGGGTGTTTTTGGGCGAAATTTTGACTAATCTGGAGTTAGAGCCGGATGCGCCGCACACCCAACATTGCGGTAGTTGCACTCGCTGCATTGAGGCGTGTCCTACGGCAGCTATTGCTGAGCCTTTTGTCGTGAATGCCGATCGGTGCATAGCTTATCATACGATCGAGAATCGAGCCGAAAAACTGCCCGACCAAATTGCATCTAATTTACAAGGTTGGGTAGCAGGTTGCGACATTTGTCAAGATGTTTGTCCCTGGAATCAGCGATTTGCCAAACCAACAGATGTTGTAGAATTTGAGCCTTATCCTGAAAACATAGCACCGACACTTGCAGAATTAGCGGAGATTTCCGACGAAGAATGGAACCGCAGATTTACAGCTTCGGCGCTGCGGCGAATTAAGCCCGAAATGCTGCGCCGAAATGCCAAAGCCAATCAAATTAACAGTCAGTAGTCCTATCATATCCATTCAATTACCCGCCATCAAAAGGTTCGTAGTGTGGACTTTAGTCCGCAGAAAAATCAGCGGACTAAAGTCCACACTACGAACCAATGTTATTATAAGACTTATTGAAGGACA
>NZ_JAEQCI010000116.1:0-17458 GCF_020738565.1 Microcoleus sp. PH2017_12_PCY_D_A
GACTAAAGTCCTCACTACAAACCTTCGTCAACAAGCCGCCTTTATAGGTTAGTAGTGAGGACTTCAGTCCTTTTTTTTGCGGACTAAAGTCCTCACTACGAACCTTCGTCAAAAACTCGCCCTACAAACAATACTTATTTCACCCCAGAAAACAAACCCTCCCAATCTCCCGGAGAACCAGGATTTTCCCCCTCTTTTACCTCAAAAGTAACATTACAAGCCTGCGGTTCTTCCAAAGCTTGTACGCACAATTCGGCAATATCTTCTCGACTAACTTTGCCCCGAATATTGTCTCCTTGCTCGAAGATCAAAGCTTTGCCGCCCGCTTCTTCAGTCAAAGCACAAGGTCTGACAACAGTATAAGGTATGCCGCTCGATCGCACGCAATCCTCCCCTTTCAACTTCCAAGTCAAAATTCCCCCCAACATATCATTCATCCTGACAGCCGGCGGTTCCTCCTCCAAATTAAGTCCCGGGCGCCCCGGGCGAGTAACTCCAGCCGAACTCACCATCACAAATCGCGGCAAAATCTGCCAGCCATCAGCCTTAATAGATTCTAATTCCAGTTGAAAAACACCCGGTGTAAATCTCGGATTCAGCGCGCCGTCGTATTCAAACTTGCTCAGCATTAACTGAAAAGAATAAATACTGGTTGGGTCGAATTTCGAGCCGTCTTTAACAGTTTTGGCGCGGAATACTGGAATTAACTCATCGAAGGGAACGATGACAGTAATCCAGGTATTGTACACAGTATCGAAGGAATAGCAATAGCCAATACCATCCCATTTAGCCTCGCTGCGGACAATCAACTTGTAGCGCTTACCGTCCCCTTTGACCCGCAGCAGGAGGCCGCTAAATCCTGCGAGATTGACCGGAGGATCGAAGTTGCGGGTACGCACGGAAGCAAAGCCGCCCGAGTTGGCGGTGGAAACATTGCCCGTAAATATAGCTGTACTGTCTGTAAGGACGATCGAACTTTCGCTAGTCCCGCCCATCACAACATCGTCGAGAGCGCCCCAAGTTTCCTTTAAATCTTGGGTAGGTTTTGTGAAATCAAAAATTACTTTTTCACCTGCTTTCATTAGCTGGCTGCGAACAGCTTGCACTAAATTATTCAAGCCTTTGTATTCGACTATTTCGGGAACATCCACAACTTCCGGCATATAAAACTTGATGCCTTGATAGTATTTTTCCCGGGTTGGGGTGTCTCCTTCTACTGGTTGAACTTTGGTGCCAGTGCAGCAGATAACCGCTTCTACTCCCTCAGTTACTCGCGGTGTTAGCGTCTCGGCGATAGTGATATCTCCCTCCACTAATTCGACATTTTTGCCGAGAATTTCTGTTGCTCTTTTGGTATCTCTCACGAGACAGCGGACTTGATATCCCCGCTGTTGCAGCCGCTTGACAACTCGCTTCCCGACGCCGCCGGTAGCACCGGCTACCAGTATTAGTTTTGGTTTATCTTTTTTACTGTTGCTGCTGCTTCCGAACAGTTGTTGCAGCCAGCTAATGCTGCCAATGAAGGGAATCACGCCGAAATAAGCCAAGGTTTTGACAAATCTGCCGGCATCCCATTGGGCGGTATTTTTTTCAGTCACAGTCGCTTCCTCAGAGTTGGCTCAAATCTAGTTACTATTCAATACGCTTGGGTTAACACTATTTATTCCCCGGAGATCCCCCTCGCATCCCCCTTAAGAAGGGGGACTTTGATGGAGTTCTTGTCCCCCCTTTTTAAGGGGGCTAGGGGGGATCGGGCTTAAACGCTTGGGTTAACACTATTTATTCCCCGGAGATCCCCCTCGCATCCCCCTTAAGAAGGGGGACTTTGATGGAGTTCTTGTCCCCCCTTTTTTAAGGGGGGCTAGGGGGGATCGGGCTTAACTGAACCGTATTGACTTACTACTTAGCTGCTTTTGTATTTTAATCTAATTTTAGATTTGTGCATTTGAGCGATAAGCGCACTTTTTTTCACTTCACAATCGGTTTGGGATAAGTTTGGCTCAAGGGAATCTCAATAATCAACTCGGTTCCCTCTCCGGGGGCTGAAATGCAGCTCAATTTGCCGCCGTGTTGTTCCACCACAATTTCGCGGCCAATTGCCAAACCTATCCCCGCACCTTTCCCCACCGGTTTTGTGGTAAAAAACGGCTCAAATATTTTATTGCAAACTGTTTCTTCCATACCCCAAGCATTGTCCTTTATCCGAACTACTACGGCTGTTTCTCCCGGACAAACTTCAGTCACGATCCGAATTTGTCCGCTCTTGGCTGGCTCTGCTTCGCATCCGCAGTGCGGCGATAACTTTTTGTTGACAAAGGCATCTTCTAGAGCATCAAGTGCATTTGTCAGTACATTCATAAATACTTGGTTGATTTGAACTGCGTAACACTCAACTAAAGGCAGAGCGCCATATTCTTTGATGATATGAATTGTGGGGCGATTCCCTACGGGATAGCTTTGCTTCACGGGCTTCGGTTTGAGTCGGTTGCTCAAAATCAGCAAAGCGCTGTCCAATCCGTCGTGAATGTCAACTTCTTTAATCTCTGCTTCGTCAATTCTAGAGAAATTTCGCAGCGACTGAACAATCTCGCGGATGCGGTTAGCTCCTACTTTCATTGAACCCAGCAACCTCGGCAAGTCTTCAACTATAAACTCTAATTCTGCTGTTTCTATCTCAGCTTTAATTTCTGGGGAAGGCGACGGATAGTGCTGCTCGTAAAGCTGCAATAAATCGATCATTTTTTGACTGTACTCGCGGGCATAGTTAAGATTTCCGTATATGAAGTTGATCGGATTAGTCACTTCATAGGCTACGGCCGCCACCAACTGTCCCAAACTTGACATTCTTTCGCTTTGCACCAATTGAGTTTGCGTCCGCTGAAGCTCGTACATCGCTGTTTTTAAATGGTTGCTTTTTTCGCGTTCTCTGGCGATTGATGCTTCTAGTGCTCTATTTAATTTTTCTAGTTTTTCAGTTTGGCGCAGCACTATATTGATCGTGGCTTTTTTTAGTTCCAAGGCAGCGTCTATTTCGCATTGCTTCCAAGGCGAAGATTTGCACCTCACATTTTCTTTCCACAGCTCGAAGGATTTCCTAGGAGACAGTCTGTGGCTGCCATCTTCATCTATTAAAACAGCTTTGTTGGGGTTTCCCGCCCAATTTACGGTCTTAATTACTTCCGGGCGAAACCACAAAACATATATTTTCTGACTCGGCGATATTCCTATTGCCAAACACCCGCTCGCCGTGTCTTTAAATTCCTCAGCTTCTGGATAGTATTTGGTCAGCGAGTCTGTATAAAATATTTCTTTTTTTAGGCTATTTTGCACCCACTGAGTTAAGTATTTGAGCGCTTCTCCCTGAGGTGTTTCCCCGACTCGATAGCACTTTTCTCCAAATACTATTGCTGCTCCCTGGGCGTTAACTGCTTCCAGCAAATTATGCTGGGATTTAACTAACACTTCTGACAAGTTTTCGGAGGTAGATATGTCTTCAAAAATCTGGGTTTGAATAGATTTTAAGTGTAATTTGTAATCGTAGTCTTCGTTGGCCTCTTTTGATTGCAGTTCTAAGGACATTACTTGCCCGATAAACTCGCAAGCTGCTCGCACTTCATAGTTGATGTATTTTGGTGTATAGTTGTGACCAACAATCAATCCCCACAGTTGTCGATCTTTGATTAACGAGATTGATATCGTAGCGGCAACTCCCATATTTTGCAGGTATTCTATGTGAATGGGAGAAACGCTTCTCAACACGCTAAGACTGAGATCGAGGGACTGATTGGTAACAGGATTTTTTTGGGGAATGATGGGGACTGGTTGATAATTAATATCTGGTATTAACCTCAGCCAATTTAACAAATACAGTTTTCTGGCTTGTTTGGGAATATCTGATTTGGGGTAGTTTAAGCCCAGGAATGGACTCAGGGTTTGTAGTTTGTCTTCAGCGATGACAGCACCGTTACCTTCGGCGTCAAATTGATAGGTCATAACTCTATCAAATCCCGAAATCTTGCGAATTTCTTCGACAGTCTGCTGGCATAATTCTTTGAGAGTTTTGGCGCTTTGAATTTGGCTGACAGTGGCTCTCACTGAATGATAAAAGCTAAAAACGGAAAGATTTTCTGTGGTGGTTGCTAATTCTAGCTCGATTATCAAAATTCCTTGTCTTCGGTGGAGGATGCAGTCAAATTCTAAAGATTTGCCTGCTCTTTGGAGAGAGAGTTTAATAGGATTGACGGTTTTTAAGTTTTCTTTCTGCAAACAGGCTTTGAGTTTTTCTAGCTGAGTGCGATCGAGTAATAAGCTTAAATTTTGACCGATCGCACTTTTGGCATCGAAGCCTAACAAATCTTGCGTATTTTCACTGACTTGAAGTATTTCTAGTTGAGGTTCTCGTACAACAAGGAGAACCCCGTGGGGTTGAATGTGTCCCGATAGGTGAATGGGTTCTGTGTCGCAGTTTGTCAAGTCAACTTCTTCGAGTGCTGGGATTGTGCTTTGTCTGTCCATTGTCTCTGTTTTCCGCTGTAAAATTTCGAGAGATCGATTTTAGATGCGAGTTCAAATTAGATTTCTAATAATAATCTTATCTTGTTATATCGCATAACTGCTCGATTCCTTGACCGAGGTTTACCAGGTATCCTCGGAGCATCCGCCTGTCGAGAATCGCCGAGTCAAAAATCAGCCTGCCGTTGTGTTGCTGCTAGACTGGCGCGAGCCTTCTGGATGTTTTTACGACGAACTGAGCTCTTCAATTGGAGCGATCCCCGATATTAATTATCGCAGCAATTGTTGCCATTCTTCAAGTCGATTTAATATTTTTTCACAATTTTAATATTTGTGGTAATATTTTACCATCCTAAAAAAGGAGAGATAGCAATGTGTCTTCAGACCGACATACTGAGGAAAATATTAAGTTAAGGTAAGGGTGACAAGACTTGAAAGTCAAGTCGCGTTAAGCTCTTTAAGTATATCCAACAGGCCCGACAATTATTATACTGATGCTCGACTTCAATACAGTTACTGAGTTTTCCCATAGCTACTGCATAGCTATCTGTGCCTTTTTAGTTCCGGCAAACTTGCTGACTACTTTGCAGACAGGGATTTTGACAGGACTAAACCGACCTCGAATGCAAGTTTGGGCGTCTGCGATTGTGGCGAGCCTTTGGGCTACAGCAATGATTTTTCACGTTTTTACCTGGTTCGCGATCGGGGTAGTAATGCCTCCGACATACATCTTGCTAGCTATGGGAATCGCTTGTCTGGCTATCAATGTCTGGGCATTGCGACATCCGGCGAGCATGATGCAATTAATTCGAGTTGCGGTATCAGCTTTTAGGGGATTTTTAGAAGAAGGAAAAAGGAAGAAGGAAGAAGGAAGAAGGAAGAAAGAAGAACTTGGAATTGGATAGCGCGAACAAGGAAGAAAGAAGAATTTGATAGCTGGCTAGGTCAAAAGTTTCATGGAGAATATTGGTTTTTTCTAAATTTTTTCTTGGTGGCTAATCCTGGTTCGCAATCTTAGATTTTATAACCCTTATTCTGGTTCGCGATCGCGACAATCTTCATCTTCCGGGCCG
Source organism: Microcoleus sp. PH2017_12_PCY_D_A (assembly GCF_020738565.1). Lineage (NCBI taxonomy): Bacteria > Bacillati > Cyanobacteriota > Cyanophyceae > Oscillatoriales > Microcoleaceae > Microcoleus > Microcoleus sp. PH2017_12_PCY_D_A. Next base: position 5,586 of record NZ_JAEQCI010000116.1, read on the forward strand.
CGGGGATGGATCGTGCAGTTGAGCAGGTGGCCGCCGTCGCTTCTGCCGTAATAGTAGCGGCATCCGATGCAAATTGCCGGAGGCTCGATCGCACTTTGGTAAACCGGATAATCCACAGCCAGCAGCGAAAAGTCCCGCTGCGTCTGAACAGTGCCGATAATAGCGCCTGAGAGTTCGACAGCTTGGCGGATGTTTTCGATCCTGGTGTAAGGCGGCAGGTAAATGTCAATATAAAGGCGCATGCCGTCGCCTTCGTACTCGTGGCGGGTAACATTACCTCCGAGCAAACCGACGCGCGAGGTAAGGGCGGAGGAAAATTCCCCAGCCAAGGTGCAGTAACCGGAGAAAAGGTGAATGTGTTCGTCTGTTACTGCTCTCACACTCAGGCGAGTAGGAATCAGCACTCTCAGGTAAGCGTCGAGCTCGTCAAAAACCGGTTCGGCGAGGGACAGTATCTGGTTTGCGTCTTCGTGGTTGAGCCCAAAACCCTTAGAAACCTTGGAGATGAGGGCTGCTAAAATGTCAAAAACTTGGGTTAACAGCGATTGCAGCCTGCTATCAATGGCGATCGGACATTCTCTGAGCAGTTTTAAATAATCTTCCAAACGATGGGCTATGCGCTGAATGCTGCTAAATCCCAGCATAGCTGCTCCGCCTTTAATCGAGTGCGAGGCTCGGATGAGGTGGTGTATCCTTTGGGGAGCTTGCACGGTGTTTGGCAGGCCCTGCAAGCCTTGTTCGATGATTTGGATGTGTTCTGTGGCTTCTTCGAGAAAGTAGCCGATAATCCGCTGTAGTTGTTCTGGGAGCATAATTTTATTCTCCGAAAGGCACCCTAATTGCAGAAAGCAGAAAGCAGAAAGTAGAAAGTAAAAATGCTGATATTTTTTACTTTTGAGTCAATATTTAACCCAGAGGTGATATAAAACCGGCGTTGCACAGGACACAATACCGCAGTGCGAGCGAAAAGCCCTAGACTCGGAAAGTTAGGATGCCGATGCAAGTGGAAACCAGATTATTTGTCCTTGATATCTATCCTGCCTCACGATCGCAGCGGTGGCAAATATCGAACCAAAGACGCTTGTTAAACTATGTATAGTCGTTCTCAAGCGTGGTGAGGTATGCCGGAGATCCCACGGCGGCCTATGCTCTATGCCCTATGCGCGGCGCAGACCAGTCGTCCGCGAATCTTTCTGAGACTCGGCTATATCATGCCAAATATAGTGCCAAAAAGGGCTATCCACCAAACAGCAGACAAGAGTGGACAACCACTTCCAACGCTGGAGAGATAGCCAGCCTCAGTTACAAACTACGTTTCGAGGGTCATGACACCTACAGGTGCTTTCCAGCTTGTAGCCCTGTCGTCAATAGTTAAACATCCCTATTTGGTTAAGGAAGTGCGATTGGCATAACAAGCCCTCAAAACATTGGCGAGGAAAACATTACCCCGCAAGGGAGGACATCCATGTCTAATTTTATCTTTGTTGTCGATACCAATGGACAACCGCTTAACCCAGTACCACCGGGACAAGCAAGGCGATTGTTAAAACTCCAAAAAGCTGCTATTTATCGACGTTACCCCTTGACGATCGTACTCAAATACACAGTATCCGCTCCCCAAATACAACCCCATCAATTAAAAATCGATCCGGGTGCCAAAGTTAGTGGATTAGCAATTGTCCGAGACGACAAAGTAATCTGGGGTGCTGAATTAACCCACAGGGGACAACAAATTAAGCACGATTTAGCATCGCGTCGCGCTCTGCGCAGTCACCGGAGAAACCGCAAAACCAGGTATCGACAACCCCGGTTTTTAAACCGGACGCGAAAATCAGGATGGTTGCCACCCAGTCTAGAATCAAGAGTAGAAAATATTCTGACTTGGGTCAACCGCATACGCAGATACGTTCCAATTACAGGAATATCTCAAGAGTTAGTGAAATTTGACACTCAGGCGATGCAAAACCCAGAAATCTCAGGCATCCAGTACCAACAAGGAGAACTAGCAGGCTACGAAATCAGAGAATATTTACTAGAAAAATGGGGTCGAAAATGTGCTTATTGCAACGCCCAAAATATCCCATTAGAAATTGAGCATATCCACCTCCGATCGAAAGGCGGAAGTTCCCGAGTTTCAAATCTCACAATTGCTTGCCGTCACTGCAACGAAGCCAAGGGAAATCAGGAGCTTAAAGATTTCTTAGCACAGCAACCTGAGTTGTTCGATAGAATCGCAAAACAAGCCAAACAACCATTGAAAGATGCAGCAGCAGTCAATAGCACCCGCTGGCAACTCTTTAACAGACTGAAAGAAACATCATTACCAGTTGAAATCGGAACAGGCGGTCAGACCAAATACAATCGTACTCGATTGGAATTACCAAAAACTCATTGGTTAGATGCAGCTTGTGTGGGACTCGTGTCCCAATTAAAAATTTTGACTGCCGGGCCTTTGTTAATTCAAGCTTCAGGATGGGGCAGCCGTCAGATCTGCCAGCCAAATAAATATGGCTTCCCAATCAGACACAAGACACGGTGCAAGGAATTTTTCGGCTTTAAAACTGGCGACATGGTACAAGCAACTCTGCCTACAGGAAAATTTGCGGGTACTCATAGAGGCAGGCTAATTGTTCGAGCGAGTGGAGTTTTTGAGATGATTTCACCAACGGGAAAAGTTAGCCCAGTACGTCACAAATACTGTAGGGCAATTCACCATAATGATGGTTATACGTATACATTGTCCACTTGCGTCCAGTAAATCGGCAATTAGAGGCGTAGCGATCGCTTGTTCAAACTCGCAACAGATTGTCATTAAAATTATCCAAAACAAAATCTAGGGCAGGCAAGATGCCTACCCTAGAAGACTTATAGTGCGCGACGGAGCGAATTAGTATTGCCGCAAGCGCGATCGATACGGCAACAACGGCTGTATCGATCGCATTTTCCTATTTAGCGACTGTTGCACCGACTTTGGCTGCGATCGCAGCTAAAGCCTTGCCGTTGCCTTGTAGAAGCGTGTTATTTTTCTGCACCATGCTGCCACTCAGTTCTGGGGGAGCGGGCAATTTAACGCCTAATTTTTCAGCGATCGCGCGGACAATTTGTCTGTTACCCAACAATAATTTGTGGTTTTCTGCCGCTAAGTCACCGGCCCCTGGGCCCGCTACGCTGGGTACAGTTGCGCCTACTTTGGTAGCGATACTGGTAAAAATAGCTCTGTTTTGCAAGATTAGCTGTTGGTTAACTTGCAAAGGATTGCTACCAGACGGTGCTGCGTCCTTGCTAGCTGGTGCACCTACTTTAGCAGCAATATTCTTAGCTGTTTGACCATTTTTTAATAGCAAATCCCGATTTTGCTGTATGAGTGTTTGTTCGTTAGCTTGGGCAACAATTGCATTGTTAGTAGTAGGTGGTTCAACTATTTGACCAGAGCTTCCCAATAATCCAGATGCCAATAAGCTAGCAGTTAAACCAACAATTAATTTAGACATTTTTTTCCCTCGATATGTTTTTTTGATCGGCAGTTTTTTTACTGCGTCATCTACCAAAAGAAAGATATCAAGACTTTTTTGAGCAGTTTGTCACGAATGTTACATTTTGCAACAAATTTATGCAAAAAGTGCAATCTATCATTGCACTTTTTACAATCAGAGACAGAAAGCAGTTTTTTATAGCAGTTGACGGTTGACGGTTGATAAGCGAAGATATTCGCTATCTTTTTTCCTTTTAACTTATTCACTAGGATTTTTGGGCTCCGAAAGTGGCGGCGGCTACACCGAAGAGAAGCACCGCAGCACCTGCAAGTACCGCTGGGGCGGGTATTTCGCCGAACAGCAAATAACCCAAACAACTCGCCCCAACGGGTTCAAACAAGATGGCAAGAGTTACCAGAGTTGGGGAAATTTGCGCTACAGCCCAGTTTAAAATGGTGTGGCCGACTAATTGAGGCAAGGCGGCGGTTAATAAAATGTAAAAATATACGATGTTTGGATAGCCGGTATAACTGGTGCCGAAGACGATCGGCAGAGGCAACAGGACGATCGCAGCAACAGTATAGGCGATCGCGATATAACCGCCAATTCCCAATCCCCGCCGCTGAGCTTCCCGGCCCAGCAACAGATACAAGCTGACAGCCCAGGAACCAGCCAGAGCAAGGAAATCGCCGAATAATTGAGTGTTGCCGACATTGTCTGCGCCGCCGCTTCCGAGGGCGATCGCCATTCCGCCTGCAAGGGCGATAGCAATGCCAGCGATCGACATTTTGCTGAGTTTTTCGCCAAACCAGAAGCGGGATAACAGTGCTACCCAAACGGGATTTGTGGTGACGAGGGCTGTGGAAGCTGCGATCGAAGTATAAGACAGTGACGTAATCCACAGAGCAAAGTGCAGGGCGAGACACAAACCCGCCGCCGCAGCATAGCGCCGAGCTCCCGGTTGTAGGGCTTTCCACTGAATTTTCGGCCAAGCCGGAAGCAGAATTAAGGCGGATAAAGTGAGGCGAGAGGCGGCGAGTACGAGACTGAAACCGAGGCCGCCCGCGCCTGCTTTCAGGTTGGCTAGCCGGATTAAGATTGATGAGGTTGAGACTGCTAACATGCCGATAGTTAAGACGAGGGCGATCGACCAATTCGGCGGTTTTTGCGGAATATTCATTTTTGAGTTGATTGGTGGTTGGTAATTGTAATTGGTAAATTTTATATAGTAAAGTTGTCACAAATACTTAACTTTCGTTCTTCCCTTCTCCTCTCTTCCTTCCTGTCCTTAGCGTCTTCGCGGTTCCTTAAAAAAAAGCCCTCGCAAATCATTAAAAATTGCCCTATTCAATAACAACTCTCAATGTAGAGCGCGCCCAAAAATACTGGGCATCTGTTATAGTTCCAATAGAGCAGAAAAACATTTCCTCACGTACAAATTCTAACTATCTATGGCTCCTACAGTTTTGATTACAGGCGCTTCTCAAGGAAGCGGCAAGGCAACGGCACTGTTATTTGCCAGTAAAGGTTACGACGTGGTGATGGTGGCTCGCGAGCCGGAGAGATTGGCAGCAGCAGCGGCCCAGGTGCAGCGTGAAGGCACTTCGGCTGTGGCGATGGCGGGGGATGTTGGCGACATGCAACAAGTGCGGGCGATCGTCCAAAAAGCCCTAGATGCCTGCGGAAACATTGATGTTTTGGTGAATAATGCTGGAATTTGTCTCGCAGGGGCGATCGAGCAAACCACCTCCGAAGATTGGCAGCAATTAATGAATACCAATTTTTGGGGCTGCGTTAACACAATTCAAGAACTTTTGCCACATTTTCTAGAACGAAAAACTGGTACAATCGTCAATGTTGGTTCCATTGGCGGCAAAATGCCCTTACCTCAAATGACTGCCTATTGCGCCAGCAAGTATGCAGTAACGGGTTTAACAGAAACTTTGCGATTGGAATTAGCGCCGCAAGGCATTCACGTTTGCGCCGTACATCCGGGTTTGATTAACAGCGATTTTTTGGAAAGAGCTCAATTTCGCGATCGAGACGAACCCGCAGTCGAATTGCGCCGCCAACAAATGAGCCAAATGCTAAAATCTCCCGCAGCAAATCAGCCGGAAGATATTGCTAAAGCAATCTGGGATGCTGTTAATAACAAGCGTGCAGAAGTCACAGTCGGCCCTGCTTTCTTAGCATCGGAAGCCTATCGGTTATTCCCCGGTTTGATGCAGTGGGCAATGGAAAAGAACAACCATCTACCGCAATAGTCCGGCAGGGGTTTAAACCCCTGCCTCAAAGCAAAAGTCCTCTTGCATAGGACTGAATAGTTGATTGAGAAAGCAATGCAAAAAGTGCGATCCAGAACAGTTTTAACTGTGAGTTAAAACTTACTCAAAGACTAACGTACAGTCGGTTTTAACCGACTTTAGCTATGAGACAGGGACTTAAGTCCCTGTCGGGATTTAGCAACAGAAAGAATTAATCAATTAGCGAATTAAAGCAGAGAACTAGCATTAATCAAACGCCCGGTTAAATCTGCCGGAGTAACATTCAACACAGTTCCTAACAAAGCATTAGTAAAACCGAATCTAATATTAGTAGCTTCCACGCGCCCATTACGATCTGGATCGAGACTTTGCTGCGAGATGCCGCCCTTGGCTAACAAACTCGTTCCTCCCGATATAGTTCCAGGATCGAGTAGCAGCAGTCTCGGATCGTTCAAGCTATAACTTACCTGTTCAAAAGTGATATTGCTGCTGGTAAATGCTGTACTAATGCCGATCGAATCGCTCGACTTATCAAAATCCACAATTACGGCGTCAGGAACTTCATTTCCAACTAATCTAAGTCCAGCTTGATCGACTCTAAAAACAAAAACATCGCTCCCCGCACCTCCTTTGTAAACATCCACATCTCTGTCGCCAATTAAAGTATCGTTGCCCTCACCGCCGACTAACAAATCAACACCTTGCCCCCCGCGCAGCAAATCATTTCCCGCACCGCCATCAACGAAATCACTATTTCTATCTCCCGTCAAGAAATCGTTGCCAATTTCTCCCAAAACATCGTCATCAGCTTTGCCGCCGTAAATAGAATCATCGCCGGCACCGCCTAACAGACTGTCTTTACCATCGTTGCCGAAAATCCTTTCTGCATCTGACGCGCCCCTGACAGTATCATTACCGCCCAGCATCCAAACTCCGCCAGGAAAACTGGCAAGTTGTCCCGGTGCAAGTGTAATATTTTCAGAAGTATTGTCTCCTACCAAGCGAGGGATGCCTGAATTATCGGGGGTGAGTACCATAGTTGTAAATTTTGTGTAATGCGATCGTGGATATCTTACAATTATCTCCATCTTGGCACAAGCGCGATCGCCCGATCGCACATTAAAATAAAAGTTAAAACTAGAGCCAATGCCAATTATCTTAGTTAAAGACTTAAGCAAAGTTTATCCCGTAGCGATTAAGGAACCGGGGCTGAAAGGAACCGTGCAGCACTTTTTTAAGCGCACTTACCGCAATATCAAAGCAGTTGAGGGCGTTTCTTTCAGTATTGAACCGGGGGAAGTGGTGGGGTTTCTCGGCGCTAACGGTGCCGGCAAAACTACGACGCTGAAAATGCTGACTGGTTTGATTTATCCGTCTGGTGGTACTGTCAGTGTGTGCGATCGTACTCCTTTCCGCCGCGAAGCAGATTTTCTGCAAAAAATCACCTTAGTCATGGGGCAGAAACAGCAGCTAATTTGGGATTTGCCCGTGCTCGACTCTCTGCGAATCAATGCCGCTGTCTACGGCATTCCCGATGCAGATTATCGGCGGCGAATCGGAGAATTGACAGAAATGCTGTCACTAGAAGGCAAGTTAAATCAGGCGGTGCGAAAACTATCTTTAGGCGAACGCATGAAAGCTGAATTGATGGCGGCGCTGCTCCACCAACCGGAGGTATTATTTTTAGATGAACCGACTTTAGGTTTAGATATCAACGCACAGTTTAGTGTCAGGCAATTTCTGCGGGAATATAACGAGCGCTATCAAGCAACTGTGCTGTTGACAAGTCACTACATGGCTGACATTACTGCTTTGTGCAAGCGTGTTTTGTTAATCCATGAAGGGCAATTAGTTTATGATGGCAGTTTGGACGGATTGCTCGACAGATTTGCACCTTACCGAGAAGTTCAGGTGAAATTAGCTAATCCGCTCGCGAAAGATAGCGCTTTTGCTTACGGCGAGGTAGAATCAATTGAAGGTAATTCTGTCCGGTTTTTGGTCAAAAGGGAGGAGCTGACGGTGAGCGTGTCGAAGATTTTGGCGGACTTAGAAGTGATAGATTTGACTGTCACCGATCCGCCAATTGAAGAGGTAATCGGTAGAGTTTTTCGCACCGGAAAAGTGTAGTTTTTATGCTCGCCTTATCGTTTTCAGGATATGCTCATAGGTAATAAATTAAGGCTAAATTCCTTTTAGACTCTGGCTGCTCTCCAAGTCTCGATCCCCCTAAATCCCCCTTAGATCGGGGGACTTTGATGGCTGCCCGGTTCTTCCTAAATCTTCCTTAAAAAGCGGGACTTTGACCGCTTCCAGTCCCCCCCCTTCTTAAGGGGGGTTAGGGGGGATCGAGGGGCTAATTATCACACCAAAAAATCTAAAATTGATATGAAAAGAATCATCAGAATTGCTAAAACCTTGCTACTGACTTACTACGCTTATATGCTCGAATATCGGGCGGAATTGTTTTTGTGGGCACTGTCTGGAGCTTTGCCGTTTATTTTGATGGGCGTTTGGATGCAAGCATCAGAAAGTGGTCAATTCGGGCTGAAGGAACTCGACTTTGCCCGTTACTTTTTAGCAGCTTTCATTGTGCGACAAACAAATGTGGTTTGGGTGATTTGGGAGTTTGAGAAAGAAGTCGTGCAAGGCAAGTTATCTAATAGATTGTTGCAGCCCCTCGATCCTGTATGGCACCACTTTGCGTCTCATATTTCCGAAAGGTTTGCGAGGCTGCCGTTTGTATTTGGATTAGTGCTGCTGTTTTTTGCACTTTACCCGCAGTCTTTTTGGCTGCCGAGTTTGGACAGGTTGTTGCTGTTTTTGTTGGTTGTCGTCTTGGCTTTTTGCTTGCGGTTCCTGATCCAGTATACCTTTGCGCTGTTTGCTTTTTGGCTGGAGAGGGCAAGTGCGATCGAACAATTCTGGTTTTTGATTTACCTGTTTTTATCGGGACTTGTCGCGCCGCTAGAAGTGTTTCCTCCAGCAGTGCGCGAAATAGTTTTGTGGACTCCGTTTCCTTATTTAATTCATTTTCCCGCTTCAATTTTGATAGGATTACCCGTTGATGTTGGCCGCGGTTTGTTGGTGATGCTGGGTTGGGGTGCGGTGTTTTTTGTGTGGAATCGCTGGCTCTGGCGGCAGGGTTTGAAACAATATTCGGGTATGGGAGCTTAAATAATAATTAAAAATTATCAAACTGTAGGGTGCGTCACAGTAAAATATTAATTGTTTTGTCAAAAAGACTTGCGTGACGCACCCTACTTAACTACTTAACTCGATCGCACACATCATGCAAAAATGCAATCGCCACCATTCGACAATTGCATAAAACTTAACTTTTTGTATCCATACATACAAAAGTTTACAAAAAAGTCTTATATTAATAAAACCAACGACGGATAAACGGGATAAAAGAGATTCTAATGACAGCCAAAAAAAACCTGATTGTAATCGGCAACGGTATGGTAGGTCACAAGTTCCTAGAGTTAATGGTAAGTTCGGATGCTGCCAATAACTGGAATTTAATTACTTTTTGTGAAGAGCAGCGCGTTGCTTACGATCGCGTAAACCTCAGCGGATTTTTCTCTGGCAAAACAGCGGGAGACTTATCTTTAGTTGCACCGGGCTTTTATCAAGAAAACGGCATTCAAATTCATATCGGCGACAAAGCAGTTGCCATCAATCGCGAACAAAAAACTGTCTCTTCAGCCAACGGTTTAGAGGTTCCCTACGACAAAATTGTTCTCGCTACGGGTTCCTATCCATTCGTACCGCCCATCAAAGGCAAAGACGCGGCAGGCACTTTTGTTTACCGGACAATTGATGACTTGGAGGCGATGTCAGATTATGCTCAAAATTGCCGATTCGGTGTAGTAATTGGCGGCGGTTTGTTGGGTTTAGAATGCGCTAATGCTCTCCAAAATATGGGTTTGAAAACTCACGTGGTTGAGTTTGCGTCGCGGCTGATGCCGGTGCAAGTTGATGAGGTTGGCGGTGCAATTCTCCGTAACAAAATTGAGGAATTGGGGGTTTCGGTTCACACCAGCAAATCTACCACCGAAATTGTCAGCGAAGATGGCAAAGTTACTAAAATGCTGTTTGCTGATGGTTCGGAATTGGCAACGGATATGATTGTGTTTTCTGCTGGTATTCGCCCCCGCGACGAAATTGCCCGGGGTTGCGGAATTGCTGTGGGAGAACGCGGCGGTATTACGATTAATGATAGCTGCCAAACTTCGGATCCTGATATTTATGCGATCGGCGAATGCGCGCTTTATCAAAATCGCATCTACGGTTTAGTTGCCCCTGGGTATACGATGGCTGGCGTTGCAGCAGATATTTTGAGCAGCGCCGCGGATGACGGGCAAGATTCCCATCCCACAAGCACTTTTACTGGTGCGGATATGTCCACAAAACTCAAACTTTTGGGTGTGGATGTGGCGAGTTTTGGTGATGCTTTTGCTAATTCTGCCGGTGCTAAAGAGATTGTTGTTGCTGACACTTTCCAAGGCATTTACAAAAAATTAGTTTTAAATCAAGATGGTAGCCGGATTTTAGGCGGAATTCTCGTGGGAGATGCTTCTGCTTACGGCACTTTGCTGCAATTCATGCAAAATGAAATTGCTCTGCCGCCGCATCCTGAAGATTTGTTGGTGCCGCCGCGGGAAGGCGGAGCACCTGCTGGTTTTGGTGTGGACAGTTTGCCGGATTCTGCTCAAATTTGTTCTTGCAATAATGTCAGCAAAGGGCAGATTTGTGAGGCGATTCGCGATCGCAATTTAACTGATGTCGGCAGTGTCAAGAAATGCACTCAAGCTGGTACGGGCTGTGGCGGTTGCGTGCCTTTGGTGACGGATATCTTTAAGTCGGAGATGAAGAAAGCCGGGTTTGCGGTTAAGAATAACCTCTGCGAACATTTTGAGTATTCCCGTCAAGAATTGTACCATTTGGTGCGTTCTCAAGAACTGAAAAGCTTTGATGAGACGATCGCCAAACACGGCAAAGGGCACGGCTGCGAAATTTGCAAGCCTGCGGTTGCTTCGATGCTGGCTTCTACTTGGAACGACCATATTCTAGAGAAGTCTCACGTCGGTTTGCAAGATACCAACGATTACTATTTGGCAAACATTCAACGCGACGGTACTTATTCGGTGATACCGCGAATTCCGGGGGGCGAAATTACGCCGGAGAGGTTGATTGCTTTGGGAGAAGTTGCCAGGGATTTTGGACTTTATACTAAGATTACTGGAGGGCAGCGGATCGATTTGCTTGGTGCTCGGGTGGATCAGTTGCCGCATATTTGGCACCGCTTGATTGATGCGGGATTTGAATCGGGACACGCTTACGGTAAGGCTTTGCGGACTGTAAAATCTTGTGTTGGTAGCACTTGGTGCCGCTTTGGGGTGCAGGATTCGACGAGTTTGGCGATCGAGGTTGAGTTGCGCTATCGCGGTTTGCGATCGCCCCACAAGCTCAAATCTGCTGTCTCTGGCTGCACTCGCGAATGCGCGGAAGCTCAAAGCAAGGATTTTGGGATTATTGCGACTGAGAATGGTTGGAATTTGTACGTGTGCGGTAACGGCGGGATTAAGCCGCAGCACGCGGTTTTGCTGGCGGCGGATATCGATAAGGAAACTTTGATTAAGTATATCGATCGCTTTTTGGTTTTCTATATCCGCACGGCCGATCGTTTGGAACGTACCGCTACTTGGTTGAACAAACTTGAGGGCGGAATTGAATACTTGAAGCAGGTGATTATTGAGGATTCTCTGGGCATTTGTGCGGAATTGGAAGCGCAGATGGAGCATTTGGTGAATACTTATCAGTGCGAGTGGAAAACTACGATTGAAGACCCACAAAAGGTGCAGCGATTCCAGCATTTTGTGAATTCCGATTTGCCAGATCCGAGTATTGTTCGGGTTGAGGAACGGGGACAAACTCGCCCTGCTTACGAGCATGAAAAGGCTCTGGCTGGAGTTTCTGAGAAATAACCGCGATCGCGTTTGTAGTGAGGACTTTAGTCCGCAGGAATTTTAGAAGGACTGAAGTCCTCACTACAAACCAAATAACCGTGATAACGTTTGTAGTGAGGACTTTAGTCCGCAGGAATTTTAAGAGGACTGAAGTCCTCACTACA
>NZ_JAEQCI010000117.1:0-31725 GCF_020738565.1 Microcoleus sp. PH2017_12_PCY_D_A
TAGACATCGTAGACAAGGCTGTGAGCTCAAGTCTTGACCCCGTGATGGAGCGCATGACCGCCATTGAGGAACGGCTGGGAAAATTGAGTGCCTGAGCGACGCGGGCGATGAATCGCTCAGGCAGGAGTTGAAAGCGGCCAACAAGCAACTCGCAGAGTGGGATGCAGAACTGAATCAGTTACACGAACGCAACGGCGATTTGGTACTGAAGGTTCAGATGCTGGAGCAAGAGCTCAAGGAAGTGCGACGCTCACGGGAGGCAAATAAAAACTCGGCTCCGACCGTCGCAGAATTTCCAGAGCCGGCCGACTTGCTTAACCAGCTCAAGGCGAGGCGTAAAAAATCGAGGGCGGACTTGGTAGACGTGGAGGCAATTTTAGAAATACTCCTACCCTGACCGATCGCCCACAGAAGGGGTGGAGTGAAAGCAAAAAGTGGTATACAAGAGTGGTTTGTATACCACTTTCGTATACCACTGCCGATAAGTTGCACAGATGGCTAAAGAAGGTGATAACCTCAAAGCCTTGTGGCGTAAGGGATGTACGGAGAGGGTGGGATTTGAACCCACGTTAAAGTTGCCTTTAAAATAGATTTCGAGTCTACCGCATTCAACCGCTCTGCCACCTCTCCAATTGACTTGAGATGCGAGCTAGAAGTATCTTACCGCACAGTGTCCGACATTGTAAATCCTTACAGAAAAGAAGTTTGATTTTCTTCCGATTCCAGAGTCGTCTTAAATCCGCCTGTTGGCGTCCACTGAAGAGCTCCGTCGCGCCCAGTCCAAAAAATCTGGGTTTTGCTTTGGCTCAGTTGGGCGGCGGTTTCTGGGTCGATTTCGTCCGCAGAGGCGATCGCCACTTGCGGCCCAACTGCACCCAATAACTCCGCTGTCAGGGTTTTTCCCGACCACCACAGCACTTCTACCCGCTTCAATGTTCCCGTGGCGGCTAATCTCTTTGATAACATACTTTGCGCTTCCGGTGTCATGTCACCGACAAGCAACCAAGTACGCTCGCCCACCAGCAATTCTACCACCGGGATTTCGGCATCCACGAACTGCAACCGCGTCGAACCCAGATCAATTTTCTTGTTAGTTTCTAAAGGAAAGTAAACGCCTTGGCGAGATTGCACAGCCGTCATAAATTCTTGATTGCTGCCCCGGTGAATTTGTTTGGGAGCGTCATTATCATAAAATGTTTGAATTGGCAAGCGTTCTAATAATTTTCCCCAACCGCCGCTCAAACCTAAATGACCGTGAGTGGCGATCGCAAAATTTACAGAATTAACTCCTTGCTGCTGCAAAAAAGGCAACACTGTAAACCTCACCGTATTTTCATCACCGCTATTAATCAGCACCACTTTTCCCTTATCTTGAATTACCAAAACTGGTTCCCCAGATGTCGCCAGCAAAGTAACTTGAAACAAAGATGATTGAACGTGCCAAGCTGGCAAAACTACGATCCCAATTCCCGCCATCAGCGCCAGCGGTAAAATCCAAGCCGAAGAAATCCGCAGCGCAAAAACTCGGCTTTTCCCTTTCTTCCCTCTGCCCTTTCCTTGATTCTTCCCTCTTCCTTCTTCCTTCTTCCCTCTTCCTTCTTCCTTCTTCCTTCCATCCGTTACATCCGTTACATCCGCTACAGAATCCGTTGCCGAACTTCCTCCCAGCCAAACCCAGCAGATTAAACTGTAAAGCGCGATTAGCTGAAACGTCGATACTTGGCCGACAGCTACCGAATTACCTGGCAATTGCGAGAAATATTCGGCGATCGCAATTAACCCCTTTGCCGGATATTCCAGCAATTGCGCTAACACACTCCCAGCGGGCGGAAAAATCAATCCCGCTAAAGCGCTAACCATCCCGCCAATACTCAAAATCCACAGCAAAGGAGCGGCAATAATATTGACTAAAATGCTGTAAGGTGATACCACACTAAAAACGTAAAGTAGCAGCGGCAGCACCCAAACAGAAGCGGCGATCGGAACCACCAGAATTGAAGCGATCGCCGGAGGCATCCAGTCGAACTTTGCCATCAGCGGCGGCGCTGTCACCACCAACCCCAAAGTGGCCAAAAAACTCAGTTGAAAACCTAAATCCCAAATCCACAAAGGGTTAACGAGCAGTAAAATAGTAGCAGCGATTAACAGCAATCCCAGCGGCTTAACTTCGCGACTTAGTACCAAAGCAAATAGTGTACCAAATCCCATTAAAGCGGCGCGACAGATTGAAGCTTCAAAGCCTGTTAATCCCACGAGCAAAAATAAAGCACCGACGCCAAAACTAAATTGTAATTGTTTGGAAAAACGCCTGGTTAAAGCTAAAACTAAACCCAAAACCATCGAAACTTGAGTACCCGAAGCTGCGATCGCGTGGGCCAATCCAGCCTGCACAAAAGAGTCGCGGATGTTGTAAGGTAAATCAACTGCTTGTTTGCCTAGGGCGATCGCACTAATCAGCGGCCCAGAGGGAACATTCAACTGCGATAGTTGCGATCGCACGATCCGCATCCGCATCGCTTGAATTGGTGACGGCTGCATCCCGGTTGACTCCCAGAAAGCACCCGTTTTAGCGTTAAGTCGATTGACATCCGCGATCGCATTTTCTCTCTTCCAGTCAATCTGACGCCCTTTGAGTCCTGCAAAAGCGCCTTCTCTGGCTAAATATGCTTGAAAATCAAAAGCCCCCGGATTCGACGGAGGCTGCGGTTTGTACAACGAACCGACAACTGCGACTGTATTGCCGGCGTACAAGCCCGTTGCTTGCAGCAGGGGCACTGTAACGTAGAGTTTGCCGGATACTGGGCGGTTGACGACTACTCCTCCTTCGCCGCCGTTGATTTCGCTAACTGCATCTGTGTCCAGCCAAAATTGCGATCGGCCACTGCGAGTTAATCGGGGTGTACTAGCCAGTCTACCGCGAACTGTCACCGCCACTTCTTGAGTGTTTCCGCCAACGGGAATCAACTTACTGATGTCATTCATTGCCGGTTGGGGCGATCGAATTGCAAAATAAACGCTAGCGAAAAATGCCACCGAACCCGCGACAGCCCACACCCATTTTGCTCTCGGCAGCATTTCCAGCAAACTCAATTTTTCCCTCGTCTCTAAGGGTTCCTCCAGAGCATTTTCTTTAGTTCTGCTGCGTCTTTTCTTAGTTGTTTTAAAAGAATTCCTTGTATACTTTAACAACAATTTAGGCATGGCGACTGCGACCGCTATTCCCAAAGCAAGTATCCCGTATCTACCCCAAGAAACTCCTGTAGAAATCAATCCCACAATGTAGGCAAGACAGAAAATGACACCCGTTGCTTGATTCATTAATTAGAAACTATGGAATAAGTCATTAGTCAGTAGTCAGTAGTCAGTAGTCATTAGTCAGTAGTCATTAGTCATCAGTCATTAGTCATTAGTCATCAGTCATTAGTCATCAGTCATCAGTCATCAATCATCAGTCATCAATCATCAGTCATGTTTTGTTGTACCCGCGAGCGAACCTTATTAGTCATCAGTCGTCAGGCAGAATGAAATAAATAGAATCAATCGTTCCCGCAATTGAATAACTAATAACATCCTGACTGTCTTGGTAGTTACTAAGATTAGGAATATTTGCGATCGCAAATATACTTTGTTTTACTTGTCAAAACGGCACAGCTTAAGCTGAAAACCAGATATTTCGCTTTGATTCTTGGTCTCCCTTCCCCTAAGTCCTCCTAAAAAATGGCAGTAGGATTTGACTTGAAGCGCTCCACTCCTGCTCGTGGTGTAAGAGACACTTTGCGTCTCTTGTCCCCCCCTTTTTTAAGGTGGGTTAGGGGGGAGCGGAGCTCATCTGAACGACAAAAGACTGGTACTACCTTAAATAGACAGACCTAATTTTAAACCGAAAGCCGCGTGCAGCACCATAAGTGCCAGGGCAGTTGTGCCCAAATAAGCGTGAACCGCACGCAGTGCAAGCTTATTGCCTCCAAAACCTGTCAGCGAAATCAAGCTTCCAGCCGCCAGCAAAACTAGCACTCCCGAACCCGTCCAAAAGTGCGGGCTTTCCATGACAGGCTTGTGCTGCATTACCAGCGACAGCAAGCCACCTGTATAGCCCAAGGCTAGAAACAGAAACATCCACGGTGCTAGTTTGCGGTGATCCGATCGACTTTTGAGCGCGACATCCTTATCGGCTGCCAAACGTCCCTGCCATCCCGTATATCCGACGAAGCTACCCATGGCCACAACCACGATTCCCATCATCACAGGATGTCCCCAATGGGTAATTGGTTCGGGAATTCCCAGGCTGCGAAATTGACTGGCGATGGGTTCTAGAAGTTCGCTTACATTTACCATTTGATTTTGATTCCCAGCTTGGCGATAAATATTTTTGGACAATTATTAAGATATTATAAAGTATTTAGTGTAGCAAGTGCGATCGCCCACTTCAAAGAGCCACTTAACCAGACCGCAACCGCGGCACAGGGTTAGAACGTTCTTAATTGCTGAAACATGAGCTCTTATATTTCTTCTTCCTTCTTCCGACGAACATCTTCCTTATTCCTTATTCCTTATTCCTTCAATCCGTTACATCCGTTACATCCGTTACCCCATCCGTTGCCGAACTTCCTTCTTCCTTATTCCTTATTCCTTCAATCCGTTACATCCGTTACATCCGTTACCCCATCCGTTGCCGAACTTCCTCCTTCCTTATTCCTTCAATCCGTTACATCCGTTACATCCGTTACCCCATCCGTTGCCGAACTTCCTTCTTCCTTCTTCTAGATTTACACAAAACTTAGCCGGCTAAAGCCGGCTGTGAGATTTTTTACAGCAGTGATGCTGTTTCAAGTTAATTGTGAGCCTTATCAGCTAAATCGAAAAGCAAAAATCAACGCAATTCGTCCGCATATCCACCCTGGGGCGGCTTTTCGCCCAATCTCCACAGCCTCATCCTCACTCTGGATGTTAAATTTTACCTGCCTGCTCATAGTTAATTTCAATGCCTTGACTTTTGAATGTCAAAGTGAGAAATTAACATCGCAGGCGACGAGCATTAGCACTTCTACTTTTTGCGAATCGTTTTTAAGACAGAATCAACTGCTGCCAAAAAATTAGAGGTTCCAAGTTAGACACTTTTTGCATAAAGTATGCAGATACCTTTAACCCATAAAAATCTGGCTGATGCCGGAGTTTTCTGTATTTGGCACAATCTGAAATGAAACTCTCACGTCAGATGTTGCGGTATCTGTCAAAGCCTTTAACAAAATGTTAAAAGCACCATCGATATCGCGTCATATAGCATGACTGCTGTCGGCCCTGGCAGAGTTCGATCGACTGACGGCTAAAATGAGTGTCTGAAAGCACCCTGAAATTACCCTGATCTATTGAGTTGCGATCGCTGTGCAACCTGTTCCTCTCAACTAATTCGCTGGGGATTGGGTTATAACAGGCAAACACCGACTGTCGCTGCCGCTTTCCTCGGAACCGTGCAATTGCTAAACTCGCTGCGCCGCCAAAGTAGCTTCCGAAGGTTGAATCTGGTACTTGACGAGATTTGCCAGTTCTTGTAACTGACTAATCGCCTCTGCACCTTCTAGTTTCATCAGTTCGCGATCGTCCCGCATCTCAGTCCAAGTGATACCGTAATCTGACACTAAAAATCGAATCAGATGGTTGTCCGTCAAACTGACCATAAATGAGGCACTGTTCATCTGACCCCCGCAAGTGTAGCAGGATGCCAGATAACCCCGACGCTCTAGCACGATCGCCAAAGCCTGGAGGTTCATGACCAAATCTTGGACGAATTTACGGTGTTGTTCTGCAAGTCTCAGAAACACAGTTTTTCTCCTATCACCACGCCGTATATTTTATACCCAATTTCATAATTTCTTAAGAATTGGGTTTCTAGGTGCTGGTTCAGTATACGTTTAGTATGCTGAAAAAAAATCGAATTAGCGACCTCTTCAGCCTACCTTTACTAGATTAACCGAGTTGCGATCGCAACTAAGTATCAGCAGCGACATTCACCTCAAACACTATGTAATCCGAGACTCCAGCCCCCAAAAAACTTCTGCTGTGACGGCTGATTCAGCCCTCGAACAGCCCAAAGATACAAATAACTAATGATAGTAATCGAGTTAGTTAAGTATAATAGTTCAATCGCCCTGGGGATACTCCTCCCAAAGCGTCGTAGTCTGCCGCAAGCTCCGAAAATCGCCATTTCCCAAAATCAAGTGATCCAGCAGCGGAACCGACAAAAACTGCGCTCCAGCCAGCAACTGCCGCGTCAAAGCAATGTCCTCCGGGCTCGGATCGACATTCCCCGAGGGGTGATTGTGCGAGATAATCGCCCGCGTCGCCCCTTGACGGATAATCTCCCGAAAAATATCCCTCGGGTGAGCTAAAGTTTCGGTAGCTGTGCCGATCGTAATTACCTGAGTACCCAGCAGCCGATTTTTGACATCCAGCAGCACCACAGCAAAACGTTCCTGAGACTGCCACATCAAATCCTGACTCAGAGCATCCGCAGCAGCTTGTGGAGAGTCCACCACGGCCATGTCCGGCGGCCGCGACTGAAACACCCGTTTCCCCAACTCCACCGCAGCCAAAATCGAAGTAGCCTTGGCTGGGCCGATGCCGTGAATCTGGGTCAACTCCTGCACGCTAATGCTGCGAAGTACACCGAGAGGGTCACGTCCATGCAAGCTCAACTGATTTAAAATATACTGTCCGAGTCCGACGGCAGAAAGTTTACCTGGGCCCTGACCGGTACCCAGTAGAATAGCAATCAATTCCGCAGTCGCCAAACTTTTCGGGCCGCCGGCCATTAGCCTTTCCCGCGGCCGTTCGCTACTCGGCAAATCCACAATTCTCAAGCTGTAAGTCATAGATGCACTCGCACCGCAAGCTCAACAATTAAATCATATTAGCCGATCGATCGTCCCTGTTCAAATCAGTACGATCGCCGAAAACAGCTAAGGAGCGCGAATTAAATAATTTACACATATTTGTGGGATGGGCGTCGGGCCCGTCCTTTAGTGACGGGCCCGACGCCCATCCCACAAGAACAATAAATTGTAAGTTATCATTCGGCGGTTGAAACCGCTGCTATACAAACAAAGTCGGCCTACGGCGACTGGTTCATAAAGGGTATCGGAAACCCGGATTTGATATAACAGGTAAAATTGCCCGTAACTGTGCCATTAGAGCCAGTTGCGCTAGCACCCCGCCGTTCATCGCCAAGAAGTGATTACCCTAGATTCTTGCCATTCTGTGGAGGTCAGCAGCGAGGAAACAGGCTGCGGCTGCTTAGGTGCTACCAAGCCAACCGATACAAAGGAAGCCACCATCAAGACGCCGTAAACAGCGATAGATGGCTTGCGAGTTCCCAGTCCCACCCATTGAGGATTTACCAAAAAATTGGGTTTAAAGCCCCGTCCTTTTAGGACGGCTTTGTGCTAGTATTTTGACGTAGCGACTTTCCACGTAAAATGTTTGCTTTAGAGTTCAAGGCTAAAGGAAAACCAAATCAGTACGCCGCAATAGACGAGGCAATCAGGACTGCTCAGTTCGTTCGGAACAAGTGCATCCGTTTCTGGATGGATAACCGAGGCGTAGGGCAAAAAGAACTGTACCGTCACAGCACCGTACTGCGAGAAGAATTTCCTTTTGTCAAATCCTTGAATTCTAGCGCTTGCCAAGCTTCAGTCGAAAGAGCTTATTCTGCAATTGCTCGGTTCTACGATAATTGCAAAAAAGCTATCCCCGGAAAGAAATGCTATCCGCAATTTAAGAAAAACTGTCGCTCAGTTGAATATAAAGTTAGCGGCTGGAAGCTTTCAGAAACCAGGAAGCAAATCACTTTGACTGACAAGAAAGGAATTGGCAAGCTTAAGCTCAAAGGAACGTGGGATCTAAACTTCTACCAACTCGACCAGATAAAACGGGTACGTTTGATCCGTCGTGCTGACGGCTACTATGTTCAGTTCCTGATCGGTGCTGAAAATAAAGTAGATTCAGCTCCGACAGGTAAAACGATTGGCTTAGATGTTGGACTTAAAGAGTTTTACACTGACTCTGACGGTTACAGCGAACTCAGTCCCAAGTTTTATCGACAGAGTGAAAAACGGTTGAAGTTTAAGCAGCGGCTCGTTTCTCGTAAAAAGAAATGCTCGGCCAACCGCAAGAAAGCCATTAATCGACTAGGAAGAGTACACCTCAAAATAAGTAGGCAACGCGAAGAACACGCTAAGAGACTGGCGCGTTGCGTAATCCAATCTCATGATTTGGTCGCCTACGAAGATTTGAGGATTAAAAACTTAGTTAAAAATCACTGTCTCGCCAAATCGATTAATGACACTGGTTGGTATCAGTTCAGGAAGTGGTTAGAGTATTTTGGAGTGAAGTTTAACAGGGTAACGGTTGCAGTCAACCCTGCCTATACTTCACAAGAGTGTTCTAACTGCGCTGCAATCGTCAAAAAATCTCTATCCGTAAGAACCCATGTTTGTGAATGTGGATTTGTTCTGGATAGGGATTGGAACGCTGCGATTAACATCCTGAAAAGGGCATTGAGTACGGTAGGGCATACCGGAACTTGGATCTTAGATCCGAACGCTTTGGGAGATTCGACCTCTACTTTGGCTGGAGAAATCCTGTCTGAGCAAGTTGAGTCTATGAACAAAGAATCCTCACGCCTTTAGGCTGGGGAGTGTCAACAAACCCAGACAAAATGCTGGGGTTGAAAACATGAAAGTTAAAACAAACAAGCTGGACATCAGGCACCTCCGAGTCGCCAACTGCACCGATCGATTACTTGTTTCTCCAATTATCCGCTAAAAAATCCGCTGGAAAAAGTTGCGATTGATGATTTATAACTTGAGGATTATTGATGTTTATAAAACAATAATAAAAGTGCTTACATCTCAGACTTCAGGTAGTTGTTAAAATAATAATTAATTTTTAGATGGCCAGAAAATCTAGCTTAAAATAGAAACTAAATTCTTTACTCAAAATATGCAAGTCCGCTTTAACGTAGTCCGCCAAAATCAAAATGAGGCTCCCCGCGTTCACCCTTACACCCTAGACGTGGATGAGAGCAATACCATCCTAGACTGCCTCAACAGCATCAAGTGGGAACAAGACGGCACTTTAGCTTTTCGCAAAAATTGCCGCAATACAATTTGCGGCAGTTGTTCGATGCGAATTAACGGGCGCTCGGCCTTAGCTTGCAAAGAAAACGTCGGTAGCGAACTCGCGAGATTGCAAAAAATAGCCCATTCGAGTTCAGCAGAACAGCCTGCCGATTTTATCCCAGAAATTACCGTCGCCCCGATGGGAAATATGCCGGTAATTAAAGATTTGGTGGTTGACATGACCAGTTTTTGGGATAACCTAGAAGCTGTTGAACCCTATGTCAGCACCGCCTCGCGAGCAATTCCCGAACGCGAATTTCTGCAAACTCCCGAAGAGCGATCGAAACTCGACCAAACTGGCAACTGCATTCTCTGCGGCGCGTGCTATTCTGAGTGCAACGCCAGGGAAGTTAACCCGGAATTTGTCGGCCCCCACGCCCTCGCCAAAGCTTACCGCACGATCGCCGATTCCCGCGACAGCGAAACCGAAAATCGGCTGGAAAAGTACAACGAAGGAACCGCAGGCGTCTGGGGCTGCACTCGCTGTTACTACTGCAACTCGGTTTGTCCGATGGAAGTGGCGCCGATGGATCAAATTGGTAAGATTAAACAGGAGATTCTCGATCGCCATGACGACCAAGCCAGTCGATCGATCCGCCACCGCAAAGTCTTGATCGAGCTTGTCAAAGAAGGCGGTTGGATAGATGAGCGGAAATTTGGCATCGAAGTAGTCGGAAACTACTTCCGCGACGTTCAAGGTTTGCTGAGTCTGGGCCCGTTGGGTTTGAGAATGATCGCCCGCGGCAAATTCCCGCTGTTTTTTGAGCCTTCTGAAAGTACCGAAACTGTGCGAAATCTGATCGAATCGGTGCAAAATTTAGAAAAGTGACCAGATTAGCGATCGGCGGTCAATTTCGGGTAAATTACAAGTTGTGCGCTAAGCTTCCCCAAAATCCTGACTCAAAACTCACAACTCAAAACTTTTAAATGACTGCTAAAACACCTCCATCACCAAAACCGACAACTCCAAATACCCCACAACCAGCAGAACCGGCCTTTGGCTGGAATGCCTACGCCGAAAAAATCAACGGACGATTTGCCATGGTGGGATTCGTGGGAATTTTGCTGCTAGAATTCTTCACCCGCCAGGATTTTTTCACCTGGCTGGGCTTGCGTTAAATTCAGCATAACTCGGTGTACAGCCACTGATTGCGTAAGATCGTGTCTCCTCAAACAACACAATAAAATTGGTTTGTAGTGAGGACTTTAGTCCTCTGATTATCAAAACAAAAGTCCTCTCTACAAACACCTCGATCCCGCTAATTTGCCGGACATGATATAAATCCTCTTCATAACAAAAGCTGGTTAAAAAATAGATAATTATCCATTTTTAACCAGCATCCCAGCTTGTCACAAGCGGAAATCGAGTTAAGTTGTTGGAGATAATTTAACCTGTACTTGTCAGGCACGGCAAGCAACCCGCCACTCAAGGAATTATAGAAATAGATCCTCGATTTCCAGCCAATTAATTTCCAGTCACTTCACGGATAATCAAACTGTACTTACCTTTACCTTTTGGAGGTGGATCGTAAGCATTGACAACTACGCGGTAGCGGCCGCTCGCCGACAAGGTAAGAGTTAGCTCAGAATTGGAATTTTGCTGCGTGACATCATCATTTTCTCCCAGTAGCTCGCCCTGGGAGTTGAGAACAGCCAGATAAGTATCAAACTCGCTACTTTCTACAGTAACAATCACTTTCTGACCCTGAGTGCCTTCAAAGGTGTACTCCTCGTACAAACTGCTGTCTGAGGGCAGTACCGAAGACTTAGAAGTGGTGAGTTCTCCCTTTTGATCTAAAATGATTTTAGACGAGTCCCCATCAGGACTAGGCGCAGGTTTTACAGTTGGGGTCTGAGTTGGCGATGGCTTTGAATCGGGCGGCCCAGAGGGCGACGGGTTGGGGCTTGCTTGAGCTAAAACAGCCTTGCCCGCTTGACTCGCATTATGTGAATTTTGAGGAAATTCTGCTGAAACGATCGTGGAAATGCTGTTAGTAACTCCACCTGAATTTGACACTGGTACCGAGAGAGTCGGTTTCCCTGAAAAAATAGCTATTAGAGCCATTGGCGCGATCGCCCAAAATCTAATTTGACCCATGAATTACCTCAAGAAAGCAACGAAGGAAGAAGGGGGGGAGAGGGGGAGAGGGGGAGAGAGGGAGAATTACCAATTACCAATTACCAATTACCAATCACCAATTACCAATTACCAACTTTTAGCGGATAGTTAGACTGTAACGACCCCTACCTGAAGCATCATAAGCATTGACAATCACGCGGTAGCGACCCGTAGCTGGCAAAGTAACGCTCAGAAACGCATTTTTGCTCGAATCGCTCGCATCGTCATTTTCTGCCACTAATTTGCCGTTAGGGTCAAAGATAGCCACATAGGGATCGAAATCTGTACTTTCCAGGGAAATGCTGACAGACTGACCCGATCGACCTTCAAAAGTATAGTCGCGATACAGACTGTTATCAGAAGGCAATACCGGGCCACCTGCGACTAACGCCCCTTCTTCTTGCAAAATCGCCCGAGAAGGTGCTGTCGGAGCACTCGCTTTCAGTTCTAACGTATAAGCCCCCAACTGCCTAGCTTCGTTGGAATTTGCCAGGAACGTGTAGGTTCCGTCTGCTGGGAGCCTCACTGTAATTCTGGCGTTTTTACCGCCTGCGCCGTTATCATCTTGCGCGATTTCGCGCTCGTTGGGGCCGAGCAAAATTAAATAAGGGTCAATCTCTTGACTTTTCATTTCTATTGTGATTTGCTGGCCAGCTCTGCCCTCAAAGGAGTAGAGGTCAAAAAAGCTGTTGTCTGCGGGCAGAATGCTAGACTTGTCGGTAAGTTTGCCTGTGACGGCGGGCCCGTTTAACGCAACTTTTTGAGGTGATTTGCTGCCAAATGGCGATCGCCTTTGAGCAACGCGGGGAGCACGCCCTTCTCGCACCGCTGTCAAGAAAGCCGGCACTTTGTCTATGACAATTGCAAAACCGATACCGATATTACCTCCGCCCTGACCGCGAGTAAAAATAGAAGTATTGACGCCAATTAATTCTCCAGAACTGTTGAGCAGCGGGCCGCCGGAATTACCGGGATTGATGGCCGCATCAGTTTGAATTAAGCCACGGGCTGCATCGATGCGGCTGACGATTCCGACTGTAAAAGTACCTTGAAATCGACCGAATGGATTGCCGATCGCAAATGCTTGTTGTCCGACTTTCACCGAACCGGGACGGGCTAAAGGAATTGTGGGCAAATTGGTTTGATTGCGAATCTTCACCACGGCTAAGTCTAAACCTTCTTCGCCGAATCCGACAACATCGGCGACCAGTTTTCTGCCGTCTGACAGAATTATATTCACCGTACCGCCTGCTGAAACAACGTGGGCGTTGGTTAACACCATGCCGTCGGGGCTGATAATTGTGCCGCTACCGTTAGATTTAGCTGTATCGACGGTAACAACTGCCGGACTGGCTTTTTCGTATACCCGAATATTCGTTTGTTCTTCGGCATTTTCGGCGATCGCGCCTGGGAAACGCACGGAGTTAAATTCTGCTACTAAATTTGCCTCCTGCTGTCGGGGGGGCACCTTAACAACCGCAGCAGCCCTGGCTGCAACCCCAACTATGAAAATTCCTGATACCGCTAAACTTAGAAGTTTGAAATTCATGATCGTGAATTAGTATTTTTTAACTATCAGCAGATAGCACTTAGGTGTTCGGGCCAACTGCTAACTGCGGCCTGTAATTATTTTAGGACTTGGAGAAGGGTATTGATAAATTAAAGCTTGAGATTGCTTTAAGATTTTGCCTGCTGCTGAGTTTTCGGTAAATCGATCGACTTGGAGGGCCAGATTTTTGTTGGCAAACTAAGATAAGCCAGCAGTTTCGGCAATTCTCGAATCGTCTGGCGGGCGATCGACAATATACTCAAGATTAGCAGTCCGCACCAAAGCATCTTCATCGCCATAGAAAAAAGACAGCAAAGCAAAACGCTCACCGCTAATCATCGCCGTCGCTTCGTGCAGCAAAGAACACGAAAAAATAATCGCCGTGCCAGAATCTCCTTTATAACCGTGCGGCGCGTACTCCGGAAACCGCAAAAATCCCCCCCTGTACTCCCCCACATTCAAGTTCAAAGTCATCGCAAACCTGCGGTGCACCGTACCTTTGCTCGTATTGTCGCGGTGCGCCTGAAAATAACCGCCGCTTTGGGCATCGTAACAAGCTATTAAATACCGTTCAAACCGAGTAATTTTAAACTGGAAAGCTTTTTGCACTTCCGGCACCACCCTGCGGAGAATAATCGCACTCAATTGTCGCTGCAAATTCGGGTCTTCAATAAAGAAATCTCGACGTTTCTTGAAATTATCGTCGTGAATGCCAACAGTTTTCCCGTCTATTTGCCTCATAACACCTGAGGGACTGCCGCCGTCAGCTTTGTAAATATCAATCAAACTGCGGCAATATGAAGAGTCCAAAACGTTAGGAATTACCAACACCGGGGCGTGAGGAGTTGTAATTGGTTGGGCTTCCTCAATAGGGGGCAAAATCTTGATAAAATCCAATACTTGTTGGGCGTGTTGGTAGCTTTCACCGATCGGTAAAATATTAATTACCTGAAGGTTTTCGTTAAGAACAAAAGTTTGGGGTGCATAGTTAACTCCAGCAACTCCATTTTGTTCGACATCTCGACAAACACCGTACTGGTGGCTGACTTTTTTGTCGAAGTCCCAGAAAAAGATGAATGATGGAGCAATTATTGTCGCTCTGTTTTGTTCTTTGTCTGCTGCATCAACGCTCACTCCGAACAGCGGTACTTGCAAAGTCTTGAATTCTTCTGAAAGCTCTTGAAAGCTTTTGAGAATAGGTTGGATTTGTTCAAAACCTGCGCTGGCAAAGAAAAACAGCACGACTCGCCGGCCGCCAGCCATCGAGAAATGAAATAAGGGGTTATTGCTGGAAGCAATCGAAAACCAAGGCGCCGGATCTCCTATTTCCAGTAAGGGCATATTGCAGATTTTAGATTTTAGATTTTAGATTTTAGACTATTGTACTTTGGGTTAGTTCCAGAAATTGTATGTTCTGCGATCGAAGGGGTTTGTAGTGAGGACTTTAGTCCGCATCAAAAAGGTTTGTAGTGAGGACTTTAGTCCGCATCAAAAAGGTTTGTAGTGAGGACTTTAGTCCGCATCAAGGTTTGTAGTGAGGACTTTAGTCCGCATCAAAAAGGTTTGTAGTGAGGACTTTAGTCCGCATCAAAAAGGTTTGTAGTGAGGACTTTAGTCCGCAAAAACCAGGACTCAAATCCTCACGCTCGATCCTGACCAAGGTTATTTTAGAGGTTCTATCTTTCGGAATGCGAGTTTTTCATGAATGCGGACTAAAGTCCTCACTACGAACCTAACAAGGGTTATTTTACAAGAATACTATTAAATATATTTCAAGATTTTTTTATTAGCTGTTCTTGCTATTTTAGTTCAGGGATCCGCCTTTACAATCTTATTTTATAGTTATTTAAACATTATTATATTGTCTCATGATAAGTAGATGGGCATCAATAAACGCAACTTAGATTTTTTCCTTGCTCGCGCGAGAAATGTTGAGTTTGACCCACCTACTTATCTTTGCCTATTTGTCGAAACTGGGGGAACTATCGGGTTGGTCTTCCGGGTATTCTACTGGGCGATACTCCACGTAGTCTGACGGCGGTGCTTCTACGTCGCGGTTGCTGGGGCGAGACCTTGATGCTTCCGCAGGCCGGGTTTTTTTGGTTCTCGGCGGCGCCCCGGAACTGCGGTTTTCCGAAGTTGGGGGGCGGTTGCGGCTGCTGCGGGCCGGTCTTTCTTCGGGGTTGTCTGAAACGTCCCAGTTGTCAGAGCCTTGGGCGGGCGGGGCTTCGGGGCGCGCCGGACGTTTGCGCGAGGCCGATCGGTCGATCGACTCCCGAGATGTGTTCGCGCTACCGTTGCGATTCGACGAAGGACGGCGGCGGGGCTCATCGTCGTAGGCTTCCCGCGAAGAACGGTTGTCTTGACTCCCTCTAATCCGGGGACGCTGCGGGTAGTCTTCCTCTGGTTCTATCTGGTCGAAGTCGTTATCGTAGCCGTCGTAAGCGTAGGCGTTGCTGACTGGTCGCTCTTCATCTACGTATTGCGATCGACTTTTAGCTTGGGCTGTGGTCGCTCCCCGCAGTTTGATGCTTTCGGCTGCAAAAAATATGGCGGAACCTGCAAGCAGAAATTGACCGAATGCCAGAATTGGGTCAAGCCGCCATCCTTGAAATAACAGAATGCCGCCACATAGCAAGCCCACGGCTGCAAAAAAAATATCGTGGTCTCGGGCTAGTTTGGGACGCCACGATCGCAGAAAGTACAGTCCTGCCCCTGCTACTGCTAGGATGATCCCTAACAGGCTGCTCAAGTTCAATCCTAAATTGACCATTAGCCTATCTCCTATGTCTTTCCTATGTTAGCGAGTTAGATTTTACATCTATCATTAAGTCTGTCAGTCTGTTATTGCGACTGCGGTTTCACAGGGCAGCCTGCTATACAAATCCTAGACAAGTCTAGACATTTGCTTCTTACTTCATCGGGAGCATGGGAGCGGTTATCCCTCGGTAAGCTTTCACGTTTTAGCCAAACGTGATAAATTAATCGCTGCATTCAAATCTCTGTCCATCGAATGACCACAACTTCCACAGTTGTAATTCCTTTCTCTCAGTGGCATATCTTGAATATGTCCGCAGTTAGAACAAGTCTTACTCGAAGGAAACCAGCGGTCAGCAATGATTATTTCACAGCCAAACTTTTGAGCTTTATATTCTAGCTGACGTTTGAATTCATAGAATCCACAGTCAGCGATAACTTGAGCTAGTTTATGATTGGCTAGCAGCCCCGAAACATTTAAATCTTCTACTACTATCGTTGCGTGGTTTTTGCCTAAGTAAGTAGTGATTTGATGAAGAGTATTTTTTCTGAGGTTTGCTATTTTTGCATGATGCTTCGCTAGTTTTTGTTTCGCCTTTAATCTATTGCTAGAGCCTTTCGTCTTTCTCGATAACTCCTTTGACAGCCTACGCAACTTATTGAGATGCGTTTTGTAATGCTTTGGGTTAGGGAAAACAACGACCGTTGAAAGGGTTGCCAACTCTTTAACTCCTAAGTCAACACCCACGACATCGTATTGCTTTACAGTGGGCTGCGGCTCCTGTTCGTAGGCAAAAGCAATAAACCAACTGTCGGCGGCACGTGAAATAGTGATTGACTTGCAGGTAGTGTGAGGCAATCCTTCGTAGGTTTTTACCCAGCCGATGGTCGGCAACTTTATGGACGTACCACCTACCGGGATTGGTTTACCACTTGCATCTATCGTGAAGGAATCATGATGCCCCTTCTTCTTGAATTTGGGATATCCAGCTTTTTTTGAGAAAAACAAGGAGAAGGAATTCCCAAGATTGTCGAAAGCATATTGAGTTATCTTCTGGCAAATTCCCGCCTCTTTGATCCATGTAAGCTCAGGTTTTACATGATTGTTAAAGAATTTCTTGAGTAGGTATTTGTTGGGCTTCAATCCATCTTGATAAAGGTTGCTCCAAGTAGCCAATCCCCAGTTATAAGTAAACCTCGCTATTCCAGCGTGTTTGCTCATGATTGTTGTCTGACTCTTATTTAGCTTTAACTTTGTTTTGATGGATAAAAGCATTGTTCGACCTCAACACTGTATTTCTTTGTTCAATTTAGCGAGGCGATCGCATGGCACACCAGGATTTTGTCTATAAGTGTACCACTTTGTCTATTTAATCGCTAGCTAAGGACTAGCTCCGATCGGGCTTTCAGAAGAGGTTCGCGCACCTTATAGTAATGAGTTTAACGGAAAAAAACCTCAGCTTGGCCGTCAACCGAAGGTTTTGCCTTCACAGTTGCTGGTAGCCGAGGTTTCACAAAAAAAGAAAATGCCCGACGTGCAGCCGAATATTGACTTACAGCGCCTGACTTAAGTCCCGCAGACTTTTTAGGTGCGCTTGATTTTGTCTTTTTGGCTGATAAAGATCAGAGCGATCGTTGCTGGAATCACTACCAGGGAAATGCCCACAAGCAGGCTGTACAAAAAGTTAGCGAGTGAAGGAGTCATAAATTCCAAGCCTTTGTTACAACTATTTGATTTTTATTAATTTTATCAGCAGTCAGTTCTCAGGGAGAAGTTCGGCAACGGATTTTGCCATGGATGTGGTGGCTGAAGCAATATTTTTACCCTGGAAAACTCTAAGCCTCGCACCCTCAAACCCTCTAACTCTTTCCATCCCAAGGTATAAGGCCGGAAAAATTTTACCGATCCTGTTCGATCGCACCTGTGAAACGGTTAAAATTATGAAAGGCTGACTTCACAAAACTTAAGATTTTCGAGATAAGACCCATGACTGGTATTACCGTTGCAAGTTGGATTCTGGGCTCTGTTCTAGTATTGATGACTTTGCTATTTATTTTTCGGATCGTTCTGACTTGGTATCCCGAGGTGAATCTGAGCCGTTTGCCGTTGAGTTTGATTGCTTGGCCGACGGAACCTTTTTTAGCCCTAACTAGAAAGATTGTACCGCCGATCGGCGGAGTGGACATTACGCCGATTATTTGGGTCGGCATCTGTAGCTTGCTGCGGGAAATGATGCTCGGCCAGCAAGGCATCCTGACGATGATGATGTAAGAATGGGGAATGGGGCAGTGAGCAGTGGGCATTGGGCATTGGCCAAACAGGGAATGGGACATTGGGCATTGGTTAGTTGCCCACTGACTACTGCCCACTGCCCACTGCTCACTGCCCACTGCCTACTGACTATTTTGGTTCATAAACTGTTCGACAAAATTCGTATAAACTTCGCCCTTGAGAAACTCGGGGGAATCGAGGATTTTTTGGTGGAAGCTGAGGGTGGTGGGGACGCCGGTAATCGCGCATTCCCGCAATGCCCGTTTCATCCTGCGAATGGCTGAAGGTCGATCGCGCCCCCAGACGATCAGTTTACCAATTAAAGAATCGTAGTAAGCTGGTATTTCGTAATCGGTGTAAACGTGAGAGTCCATCCGCACGCCAGGGCCGCCAGGAGGCAAAAAGCCAGTGATTCTGCCGGGATGGGGTCGAAAGTTGCGATCGGGGTCTTCAGCATTGATCCGGCACTCGATCGCATGGCCGCTGAGAATTACCTGGTTCTGCTTAATTTGCAGTTTTTCTCCTTGGGCGATCCGAATTTGTTCCGCGATCAAGTCGAGGCCTGTAATCATCTCCGTGACGGTATGTTCTACCTGAATGCGAGTGTTCATTTCCATGAAGTAGAACTTGCCCGATTTGTCAAGCAAAAATTCCACAGTGCCTGCACCCGTGTAGTTGATGGATTTGGCGGCGGCAATGGCGGCGTGACCCATTTGATCTCGCAGTTTCTGGCTGAGGGCGGGGCTGGGGGCTTCTTCTAGGAGTTTCTGATGTCGGCGCTGAATCGAACAATCTCTTTCGCCGAGGTGGATGACATTACCGTAGTTGTCGGCGAGGATTTGGATTTCGATGTGGCGGGGTTTTTCGATAAATTTTTCGAGGTAGACTCCGGGATTGCCGAAGGCTGCATCGGCTTCGCCTTGGGCTGCACTGAAGAGTTTGGGGAGTTCGGATGCTTCTCTGACTAGCCTCATGCCGCGGCCTCCACCGCCGGCGGTGGCTTTGATCATCACGGGATAGCCGATGTCGCGCGCTACGGACAAAGCCTCCTGTTCGTCAGCCAGCAATCCGCCACTGCCGGGAACTGTGGGGACTTTCACCCGCTGCATCGTTTCTTTGGCAGTGGATTTGTCGCCCATCGCCCGCATCGCAGCCGGACTTGGGCCGATGAAAGTAATTTGATGATCCGCGCAGATTTCGGCAAATCGGGCGTTTTCGGCCAGGAAGCCGTAACCGGGATGAATGGCTGCGGCGTTGCGGGTCAGGGCGGCCGAGATAATGTTGGGGATGTTTAAATAGCTTTTGCTGCTGGTGGGGGGGCCGATGCAAACGGCTTCGTCTGCCAACTGGACGTGCAGGGCGTGTTTATCTACGGTGGAGTGAACGGCGACCGTGGCAATCCCCATTTCCTCGCAGGTGCGTAGTATGCGGAGGGCGATTTCCCCCCGATTAGCGATTAAAATTTTCGAGAACCCCATCTTCGCTGCTTAATTCACTCAATATTCTGTACAATAATCCCTTTCGGTATCTTCTGGATAATGGTTTCCCATAAATTCTTAATAAAAATTTATTTTACAATTTGGTGGTAGTTGTGCTATGGTTTTAAATCGGTGGTCTAAAAGGGCTAGTCACAAGTTAAAAGTCAGGAACCTCAACCTGTGAATCTTTAACTCGTAACGCAAAAAATCCCAGAGATTGTCAGAAAGAGCGGATGTGGCGGAATTGGTATACGCGCACGCTTGAGGTGCGTGTGGCATTATGTCCTTGCGAGTTCGAGTCTCGCCATCCGCATTGAATATATGAAACAACTGTTGACAGTTTTGGCTGTTGGCGGTTGTTTTGTTTTTGATGGGTGGGTGGCCAGAAACCGGGTTTTTGCGAGAATATTTGGTTACAGGCGAAGATTCGGTGAAAAACCCGGTTTCTTGGATTTTAGTTGCTATACTGTAGACACTCTGTATATACATCCTCAAAAAAGGGTGAAGTCCTCAGAATAATATCACTAGCTAGAGGATTGGGCTATGGTTGGGACGATCGCAAAGTGGGGAAACAGTCTTGCTGTTCGGATTCCACAGCATTTAGCTAAAGAGATTAACTTAGTGGAAGGTTCAGAAGTGCAGCTTGTCTTGATAGATGGTAGGCTGACGATCGAGCCGATAACTCGCCGGCGCTATTCGCTTGAGGAGTTGATTGAGGCGATTACCCCAGAAAATCTTCATACTGAGATTGACAGTGGAGTTGCTGTGGGGAATGAAGTTTGGTGACACAATCAAATCCCTACATTCCGAGTCGAGGCGATATTGTTTATTTAGACTTTGACCCCACTAAAGGACACGAACAAAAAGGACTTAGACCTGCTTTTGTGCTGTCGCCTCGTGCTTATAATCAGAAAAGTTCTTTAGCTTTATTTATGCCTATTACCAAGCAACAAAAAGGGTATCCTTTTGAAGTTGCTTTACCAATTGGATTAAAAGTTCAGGGAGTTATTCTTGCAGATCAAATCAAGTGTCTAGACTGGAAAGTTCGCGGTGTTCGATTCGTTGAGTCTGTATCTGAAGATGTGATTGAGGAGGTACAGACCAAAATTGAGCCATTGTTATTCTAAAAGTGGTGGCGAGAAACCGGGTTTTTGTGACAGACTTGGTGACAACTCCTAGATTTCGGGAAAAACCCGGTTTCTTAGATTTTGATTGTGGGTGGGTGGCGAGAAACCGGGTTTTTGCGACAGACTTGGCGACAACTCCCAGCTTTCGGAAAAAACCCGGTTTCTGTGGTTTTGCGCGAGTATCGTCGGGTGCGTCGCTATCAGATATATTTAAATGCGATCGAACTTCTGACAGCGACGCACGATACAAAATACTCTTTAACTACGGAAACTTGCGTGCACAAAAAATACATTTTATGGCAAAATAATAATTACTCATTTAATCGATCGCCATTATCCCCATGACTACTGTTACCCAAGCACAAATTGAACAATATCGCTCCCAACTACAAGAATATCCCGATGCTCTGACAGGCCTTGAGGTGCTCGAAGCGTGTGAAGGCGATTTAGAATATGCCGCCGAAACTATAGCAATTGAGTCAGGAGAATTACCGGACAATTTGAGCGAGGAAGATCCGAATGAACCTAGCTGGTTAGAAAAGTCAAGTCAAAAATTGCGTCCTTATATTTGTACCTCAGCCTTTAGAGAATCATTAAAACAGGGTTTTGGTGTTGCAATGACTTTGCTAATGCCTTATGTTGGTATTCCAGCATTATTAATATTAATAATTCTTTACATAAACGAGAAAAATCTGGATGAGTTTTGTAAGGAGTCCTAAACACCGATCGCAATGAAGCCAGACCAGTAATGAGGTTCAACAAAGGGAAATGGCTTGCGGTTCTTTGCGCCGTTCAGAGGAGCTTGAACATAGCGCGTGCGTTCCATTAGGGGTAGTCGATCAAAAATTTTGTCAATTTGGGGTTTGAGGTCTTTTAATAAGGCTTCCAGCCCCTCTGAAGTCAGATTCCGCAGCCATTGCTGTGCCTCATTGAGAGCAGTAACCGTTGACATAGTTTCTAGGTTTTCATAGAACCGCATTAGTAATAAAGTGCTGGTGACTTGATCCACTTCCCAAAGCGTGCTGACTATACTAGGGCTACCTGCTAAGAGAAATCCGAAAGGTAAGCCGATATATTCATCGCTGGTTTTGGATTTTGTCAATCCAGTTTCGCAGGCGGAGAGAGTGACAAGACGACATTGATTTAGGTCAAGATTCAAGATTTCCAACAGTGTCAAACGTTCTTTATTTGCGAATACCAGGGATGATTCCAAAGGCGAATCAGGCTCAAACTTGCCGTGACAACCGAAATGGGCGCAGTTGGCAAAGCTGAGTTTCGCATTTAGAATTGCGTTCTTATTAGCATCATCTTTTGCCAAGAAATCATTAGATTTGAATTTGTGACGGATATTCGCGGCTTGAAGTTCAAGTAAGTAGCGGTCTTTGGTAGGATTAGCAATCGCAAATAGGTGAGAGAAATTGGGGCGTTGTCGCTGTTTCGCCTGTTGCAGCAGTTGGCAACTGGGGGCATAGCTGACTCCACCTGGGAATAAGTCGAGAAAGCATAACTCTGATTTGGATAGGGATACAGTAATAGCCGAATTCTGTTCATCGGTGCATCCACGTTCAACATCCCTTTCGTGGGAGATTGGCAACGCATGAAGGGGGAAAAGATGCAGGAAGCGATGGGGAATTAAAATCAGTCGATCGCACAGTTTCGGAATATTCTTTAAAATCTCATCAAGATGCAAAATCTCAGCTAAGTTTTGGAGGCGGGAGGCTAGTTTTTGCTTCCATTGGGGTTTTCTCTCTGGTGATTTACTCTCTTCGTAGTCTTTCCTATACTCGTCATACCAATTTACCAAGGCTTCAAAGTTTGCTGTTGAAGATTTCCAGATGATGGGTGTTGGCGTTTGCGGGGTGATGATGAAAGTGAAAAATTTGTCGCCTGCGATGTACCACTCAAGAATAGCGGTGTTTTCACCTGTCAGAGTTTGAATGTCTTTGTAGAGGATGGGCTTAACTTTTTGGGTTAGGCTAAAATCAGGATCGATCGGTGTAATTTCACGAGCAATCAATTCATCGAGTTGTTTACGCAATTTTGTGAGATGAGTAGAATCGCGGCTAGTTGTTAGGCTGTCGATTTGGAGGCTGCGTTCTCCCAATATTATGCCGCCATTACTGTTACGGTTTATCTGTTCGATTTCCAGTCGTCGCTGTTCGGCCTCAATTTCTCGATTGAGGCGCGACAATTCGTTGAGAACTGTTTCGGGGATATTGCCTTTAGGTTTGATGTCACGGTTGGCAAAGAGTTCTACAAGGTTGCGGGCTTTGCTGCGTTCGACATATTCTATCGCTTCGGTGTAGTGTTCGAGTTCTATGCAAGTTTCTACCATTCCCAGATAGAGTTTATTCCATTCTTCGGCTAATTTCTGTTTGCTTTCATCCCCGAATTTAATTTTATTACGTAAAAGTTCTACTGTTTCAATGGCTGGGGCGTAGTTATCATAGGCTAGTTGCCATTGCTGGTTGCTTCGATAAAGATTACCTAAATTAAACAAAGTTTCTGTATGTTCTTGTGGGAAATCTTCGCGCGTTCTGATAGTTAAAGCTGCATGAGAAAACTCGATAGCTCTCTCCAAATTATCTGGCAGCGAACCATTAATTCTGTCAGTGTAGGCAATAGCTAAGTTATGTTGAGCTCCTGCCCATTTTTCAGGGAAATTATTAAATATATTAACTGTTAAAGCAGCCTGATAAAACTCGATCGCCCTTTCTAGATTATCCGCCCGCGAACCGCTGATTCTGTTACTATACGCAGCACCTAGGTTATGTTGCGTCAGTGCCCAGTTTTCAGGGAAAGCCTCAAGGGTACGAACTCTTAAAGCAGCCTGATGAAACTCGATCGCCAGTTCTATATTATCCGCCCGCAAACCTTTGATTCTAGAATAGTAAGCAGCACCTAGGTTATTTTGAGTCATTGCCCATTGTTCGCGGAAATCCTCAAAAGTATAGACTGTTAAAGTAGCCTGATAAAACTCGATCGCTTGTTCCAGATTATCCACTCGCGAACCTTTGATTCTATATAAGTAGGCAGCAGCTAGGCCATTTTGAGTTCCTGCCCAATCTGCGGGGAAATCCTCAATGGTATAGACTGTTAAAACTGCCCGATAAAACTCGATCGCCCGTTCCAGATTATCCGCCCGCGAACCTTTAATTTTGTATAAGTAGGCAGCAGCTAGACCGTTTTGAGCCATTGCCCAATCTGCGGGAAAATCCTCAAGGGTATAGACTGTTAAAGCAGCCTGATAAAACTCGATAGCCCGTTCCAGATTATCCGCTCGCGAACCGTTGACTCTAGAATAGTAAGCAGCACCTAGGTTATTTTGAGTCATTGCCCATTGTTCGCGGAAATCCTCAAAAGTATAGACTGTTAAAGCAGCCTGATAAAACTCGATAGCCCTCTCCAGATTATTCGCCCGCGAACCTTTGATTTTGATTCTGTAGGCTTCTCCTAGGTTATGTTGAGTCGCTGCCCAATCTTTACGGAAACCCTCAAAGGTATAGACTGTTAAAGCAGCTTGATAAAACTCGATCGCCTTCTCCAGATTATCCGCCCGCGAACCGTTGATTCTCTTTCTGTAGGCTTCTCCTAGATTATTTTGCATCGCTGCCCAATATTTACGAAAATCCTCAAGGGTATAAACTGTTAAAGCAGCTTGATAAAATTCGATAGCTTGTTCGAGATTTTCCTGCCGCGAGCCTTTAATTCTGTCACTGTAGGCAATACCTAGGTTATTCTGAGTTTGAGCAAACTTTTCGCTACACGGTTCCCGGTTGCTTAAAACTATTTGATAACCAGTAATGGCAATTTCAATATTATTTGCTCTATTTCCCAGCGGAAAGTCATTAATGTGAATACTCAAATTTTCAATTATGCTGAGAATCGAGCTAATTGCTTCTGTATTTTTGCCGTCAATTAACTTCTGAGTTTCTTGCTGGAAAATTTCGGCAAAACGGAGGTTGAGGAGATGTTGCCACTGTGCCAGCATCGGGTAAATTACTTTAATATCGTTGTTGCTATCTTGTTCTGCTTGCAGTAATTCTCGGATAAAGTTTGCATACTCTTGGAAATTTTCAGTCATTCTGGAGAGTTGTGAATAACACCGATACTTATTTTAGCACGATTTATAGCGGAATGGGACGATCGCGCTATGGTTTTTTTGGGGTGCATCTAATTTAATGTTCGTTTTATATTTGTCGGGCGCGATTGTTAAAAACGAACAATACAATCAATCCGCCCGCACCCAACTCACGATCGCAAACCGCATTTTCTGGGTACGATGAATGTAAGGTCGATCGAGCTTGTTGGTTGGGTTGGGCGGGTTTTCGAGATTGTTTGTTTCAGGCGATTATTGTTGGTGAACCCGCCCCTACAGCGAATGATTTTGAGGGAGATTTTGTGACGGGATCGAAATATTCGATCGCGCGCGCAGTAAGAATATAACCGCTGATTTCATACCTCTTAGGGATTAACTGAACCGTATCAATTTCTACCCAATCTCGTGCAAGTAATCGAAATTACCGTCTCCCACAGACTTTTTAAGCGTATTGATAATTTTCGTTGTATTATCGTAAGGCCCTTCAATATAATAAGGTTTTCCATTGCGACCGAATTTCAAGCTGATTTCGCTGGTTGATTCTCCTAAATGAGCCTTCGACTGCTCGAAATCGCGATGCGGTTCAAAGCCTAATGTTTTGGCATAGGCGATCGCGCCCCAAACCAGGGCTTGTGCTTCCTCTAAACTAATCTCCTCGTATTCTTGCCCAAACGGCGAGTAAGCATTCTCAACGAGATTTTGATATTGGCTATCGTTGCAGTTACGTGGCGGCATGGCATCCTTCACTCCCAAACACCAGTAGTCGATCAAATAAGAGGTAACAACAAAACGATTGTAGCCCTTGGAACGGGTAACCATCACTAAACCCAAACCGCCCGCTTCATTGGTTTCATTTCGCAACAAGGCATTCGCAAAATTTACATCGACGAGACATTGAGCAACGGGCAATAACTCTCCTTTTTCGGCGCTAGCGAGGGCTGTTTGTTCTGCCTGAGATATCAGAAAGGTACTGACTTCGGATGCTTTCAATCCTAACTTTCGGGCAATTTGTTTGGGCGTTAATTGGCGATCGCGCAGGTTGAGAATCTCTTGTTCTTGTTCGGGTTGCATGGTTTTTCTACTGCTGTCAGGGCAGGGTTCGAGCTGAGTAGAGCATTGTATCGCGATCGGGCGCGAAAGTACAGATTGACGTTGGTGACGAGGGTTGAGAAACCGGGTTTTTGCGACAAACTTCGTAACATTGCAAATATTCAGGAAAAAACCCGGTTTCTTAGATTGTGCGCGGGTGGCGATCAACCTCGGTTAGTCCGATAGTCCGCCAGGGGTTGAAACCCCTGTCTCATAGCAAAAGTCCTCTTAAAGAGGACTAAAGAGTTTTTCATTTTTATCTCGGATTTTCAGTCGGTTTCAACCGACTTTTGCTATTAGCCAGGGGTTTAAACCCCTGGCGGATGTGGCAACACCGCTAGAGTGCAAGCAACATAGGAAAAAACCGGGTTTCTTCTAATTTTGCGCTAATTCTGGTGGCTGGCCCATTAAGCCGGTCATCAAGCGCAAGGCTAAAAACCTCACTGGGGGAATTGTTCGCAAACACCACAATCCAAAGCGGCGAAATGCGACTATTGGCAGCCAAGTATTGGAAAATAATCTGTCTAAGAAATCGGTAAATCCTAATACGATTAAATTCTCTTTTTTGCGCCAGTTGTGATACCGTTTTAATACTCGCAAATCACCGATGTCTTCGCCTTTTTGGTGCGCTTGTTGCAAGATTTGGGCGATCGCCCCAGCGTCCCGAATGCCCATATTCAATCCCTGTCCGCCCACGGGATGGCAGCAGTGGGCGGCGTCGCCAATTAGCGCTAATCTGGGCAACACGTAGCGATCGCTCTGCATTAACTGCACCGGAAATAAAAAGCGATCGCTCTCCAACTCCAAACGCCCTAACAGCCCGCCCGTGCGGTGTTCCAACAAAGTCAAAAACTCTTTTTCATCCATTTGTTGTAAGGCTTTTGCTTCCGCGTGGGGTGCTGTCCAAACTACTTGACAGCGGTTCCCCGGTAATGGTAAGACTCCCATCGGGCCGCTCGGCCAAAAGCGCTCAAAAGCAATATCATTGTGCGGTTTTTCTGCTTTAATAGTGATAGCAACGCAGGATTGCCAGTATTTCCAGCCGCGAGTGCTGATGTTGGCTTCGCTGCGGATGCGCGATTTAGAACCGTCGGCGGCGACTAATAATTTAGTGCGAATTGTGCGAGTTTCGCCCTGTTGTTTGATTTGAATTTCGGCGGAATTAGTTAAATATTTTACTTCGACTACTTCCGCCGGACAAACCCAACTAAAATTCGGGTTTTTTGCTAAGGATTCCTGCAAAGCTGAGAGCATTACTCGATGTTCGCCAACGTAACCTAAAGCTGCTTGTGGTACGGGTAATTTGCCAGTATTTCCTAAATCCGGGCGGTGGAATTCGACGACACCGGGATAGTCGCCGTCGCAGAGGCTAATTTGCTCGAAGGTGGTGATTTGTGGCAAGATTTGTTCCCACACGCCGAGGCCTTCTAAAATCATTCCCGACAGCAGGGTGACTGCGTAAGCTTGTTTTTTGGCTGCTGCGGCTGCGGGGAGTTGGGTTTCAATTATGGCGATTTTTAAGCCGGAATCTTTGAGGGCACAGGCTAAGGTGGCGCCGACTATGCCGCCTCCGACGATCGCGATATCATAGTCTAATTCCGGTGTTTGGGTGGGGGCTGTGGTTGCAGAAAGTTGGTTTATGGGCATTTTCAAGGGATTTATTTAAGTGAATAATTATATTTACTCTTGTATTGTAAAGAATTATTTCGATTTTGGGCGATCGATGGAGACGGGGAGATGACTGTTTTGCAAGACTGCGGACAGTTTTCTGTGGCGAAACTAATCTCTGAGGTATGTAGTTGGGCTTTAGCCCTCTGCGCTGAAGCGCAACTACGTGCCTTTCGGAGCGCTGAAGCGCAACTACGTGCCTTTCGGAGCGCTGAAGCGCAACTATGTGCCTTTCGGAGCGCTGAAGCGCAACTATGTGCCTTTCGGAGCGCTGAAGCGCAACTATGTGCCTTTCGGAGCGCTGAAGCGCAACTACGTGCCTTAATGACTGTTCACCATTTCCTTTTCTTTGATGTTTTCTGTCGCCGCTGCTGATAGATTCTGGGAAATCGGAATCTCTATGATAAACTCTGCACCTTTTCCGGGGGCGGAAATACACTGCAATTTTCCTCGGTGTTTTTCAACTATAATTTGATAGCTGATTGATAGTCCTAAACCTGTGCCTTTGCCGACAGGTTTAGTAGTAAAAAATGGATCGAATAATTTGCGGATGACTTCAGGATTGATTCCCATCCCGTTGTCGGCTATCCGAATTGTTACTGTGTCTGAATTCGCACTGGTGTTAATCCGAATTGTGTTGGGACTAGCATATATTTCTTGGGGAGAACGCTTGCTGTTGTATTCTTCGAGGGCGTCGATCGCATTTGCTAACAGATTCATAAATACTTGATTGAGCTGACCTGCATAGCACTCGACTTTGGCGAAGCTGCCGTAGTCTTTGATAATCTCGATCGCCGGACGAACTGCATTCGCTTTGAGCTTGTGCTGCAAAATTACCAAGGTGCTTTCGATTCCTTCGTGAATGTCTACTCGCTTCATCTGCGATTCGTCGAGTCGGGAAAAGTTGCGTAAGGATACAACTAAGTCGCGGATGCGATCGGCTCCTACTTTCATTGATTCCAAAATCTTCGGAAAGTCTTCCATTAAGTAATCGATTTCTATTTCTTCGGCTACTTCGGCAATTTCTGGGAGGGGATTGGGGTATTTTTCCTGGTAAAGGTGGAGCAATTCGAGCAAGTCTCTGGCGTATTGGCTGGCGTGGGTGATGTTGCCGTAGATGAAGTTAATCGGGTTGTTGATTTCGTGGGCGACTCCGGCGACTAGCTGCCCGAGTGAAGAGATTTTTTCGGTTTGGATTAGTTGCGCTTGGGTTTCGTGCAAGTCGCGGAAGGCTTTTTCGAGCTGGGCTGCTTGCGATCGATATTGGCCTGCTGATTGCTTGAGTGCTTCCAAAACTTGGACTCGATCGCTAATATCTGTGTGAGTGCCCACCCATTCGCGAATGCTCCCATCTGCTGCTAAAACTGGCACTGCGCGCACCCAGAAGTAGCTGTATCTGCCGTCGGCGGCTCGCAAGCGGTGCTCGACTTCATAGAGATTTTTGGTTTCGACTGCGCGCATCCAAGCTTGCGCCGTCAACTCGCGATCGTCTGGGTGAATTGCCGAAAGCCAGTTTTCTGTGGCTTCCTCCAAGCTTTGGCCTGTATATGCCATCCAGTCCATCGGTGCGATCGGCTTTCCTTCGGCGTCTGTCATCCATACCAGTTGAGCGGTAGCGGCGATTAGCGATCGGTAACGTTCTTCGCTCAGACGCAGGGCTGTTTCGGCTTGTTGGCGATCGCTGATGTCGCGGGCGATGGTAGAAATGTATGCGAGTTGGCCGTCGGGTGCTGAGTGGGAGATGATGACTTGGCTGACGGGAATTTCGACTCCCGAGGCTGACACAAAGGCTGTTTCTCCGCTCCAAACGCCTTCTGAAATTGCGGTGGCGATCGCTTTTTGGAAGGTGCTGCGGGCTGAGGCTGCGGCGAATTCTCCAACTTGTTTGTTGGATATATCTTCGTTTTCGTCGATACCCACCATTTTTCTGCCTGCTTTGTTCATGTAAATAGCGTGCCCGTCGAGATCGCAGATACCTACAAAGTCGGGCGTTGCTTCGAGAATTGCTGCCAGACTTTTGTTGGCGACTTCGGCTTGTTTGCGATCGGTAATATCCCGCGCGATGGTAACTATACCGCTGATTTTTCCTTGCCCGTCT
This sequence comes from Microcoleus sp. PH2017_12_PCY_D_A, assembly GCF_020738565.1. Taxonomy (NCBI): domain Bacteria; kingdom Bacillati; phylum Cyanobacteriota; class Cyanophyceae; order Oscillatoriales; family Microcoleaceae; genus Microcoleus; species Microcoleus sp. PH2017_12_PCY_D_A. Next base: position 29,433 of record NZ_JAEQCI010000117.1, read on the forward strand.
CGGTAAACATTTTTTGTAGAAAGGAATGTCCGCAATTTTCCTTGAACTGGCAGTTCTTCTTCCATCACTTGCGTTTTTCCCGCTGTGACGATTTGGCGATCGGTTTTGGTAATATTGTCCGCAATTTCCGGTGGAAATAACTCGCTGTCATCTCGGCCGATAATGTCGTCAAAAGACTTGCCAATGATGCTAGCTCCCGCAGCGTTCAGCATCATGTAGCAGCCGTGAATATCTTTGACAAATAGGGCTGTCGGCGTACTGTTGATGACGGTGAGCAAAAGGTTGTAGTTTTTTTGGAGCGCCTGCTCTGTTGTGTGAGAATCTAGAATTTGCTCCTGCAACTGCTCGTTAGCAAGTTGCAGTTCAAGAGTTCGTTTCTCAACTTGACTTTCTAAGTCTGATTTAGCTTTGAGCAGCCCCAGTTCGGCTCGATAGCGCCTCCGGTCTGCGGTGCAGAGAGTTTTCGCATTCTGCCAAATCAAAACAGTAAAAACGATCGCGTTCAATAGGCTTAACAGCGATATTCCTAGCTCCGGGGAGTAGGCTTGCAACCGCTCTCCGGAGATGATGAAATAACCGACTAAAGGCGGGATAATTATTGCCTGGGGCAACAAGCGCCTCGCCATGATGCCGCCCGCGCGATCGCTCGCAATTACTGCTATCACTCCTCGCTCTGGACTGGCAAATAAAATGCCGAGGCTCAGTAACATAAATGCTACGGAGGTGTGCAAAGCCATTCCTGTATGAGGGCCCATTGTGTAAAAGAAAGCTTTGCCGTAGATGTAGCCTATAAACCCCAGATATGCAATTAAAAATGCACAACAGCTTAAGGTTTGAATTCGCAGGTATTTGGGGCGGCGTGCTGACAGCATCAGCAGGGCTGTTCCCAGCAATAAAAAAGCAGCAGCAGTATTCGGCGCCATCCGTCCCGGTGCTGAGAGAATTGTGAGGTTAGAATTGTCTTTAAATAGGAGTTGATCGATGCCTAAATCTAAATTAAATTTATATTGAAATAGGGTGACGAAGCTAATTAATATAATTAAACTTGAGCAGGAAACAATTAAAGCTTTATCTATTTTTTGACGTTGAATTGTTGTTAACTTGTCGCGCTTGCGCTGTTGCATAAACAGAGACAATCCGCTCAAAATAAAGCAGACCGCAGTGTTGACTTTCATGGTCGGGAGTTCGGGAAAAATGCTCTTTAAGAGTTGCAGGTCGAAGATCCAACCCAACATGACTGTACAGCCGATCGCGATTACTGCAATACCAGCTTTTTTGGAAAAAGACTGAAGCGCAATAATTGGGGTTGAGGGCGGCTGCACTTGTTGTGCTCGTTCAAAAAATTCCAATTTCTCGCTCCCTCAAATTAGGTGGGTTTCTAGGTATTAAAGGTAACAATAAACACTCTACTTACATTGTTACCAGATATACCAAGCTGCTGAAGATATTGTTAAAACTGCGTAGATAGCACATAATACTAACGATCTTATCTAACTTGAGATAGAGTGTCAACTAAAGTAACCGGCTTTGATATATAAGGTATTCGTCATAATTCAATAATTTGTATTTATTATTACTTAAAACAAAAAATTATTTTTTCTTTCGGATTTGCCTTTATTCTTTGTTACTTATTCCTTGTTCCTGCGCTCTGGGAAAAAGTACGTGAAGCGTAGCTATCCCCTAGGGAATCGCCCTATTCATCTTCCGGGCAGAGTGTTTGTACTCACTCGTTCGAGGGGTAATGGTAGCGGATTGTGCGATCGACTCCAAGGGCTGCGCTAACGGCCCCAAAAACAAGCTACTAATCGGCGGTTGAAACCACTACTACACAAACAAAGTCCCTCTCTAAGAGACTCAAGAGAGGGTATTAAAGCCGGATTTGGTCAAATCTCAAATCAGATCGTGTCCCGTCGATTACCATAACAAAAACGGTTCGTAGTGCGGACTTTAGTCCGCTCTTAGATCCCACATTCCGCACTTCTTAACATAGTCAGAAGTGCTTTTACGAAAAACCGTTATTCCAGGGATTTTATCTGCAATTATTTCTCAATAACAATTATTGTACGGGAAATAGATAATAATTCTTCATAAAGAGCAATATATTTTAATAATCCTATAATCATTGCTGAACAAGCTTTACAGCCATTTATTCATATAAATTATCAGGATAATATTAAGAAGTGCGGAATGTGGGTTAGATTGCGGACTGAAGTCCGCACTACGAACAATTACCAATGACTACTGACTACTGATCGTGTCCCGTCGATTACCATAACAAAAACGGTTCCTAGTG
>NZ_JAEQCI010000001.1:0-1116 GCF_020738565.1 Microcoleus sp. PH2017_12_PCY_D_A
TTCCTTTTTTCTTGCCGTTTTTACGGATATGGGTTGATTTACATTCTGGACATTGCATAAATTATTCCTCCTATTCATACTATAACTCAGCAACGCCCAAATTTAAATCTCCGGTTTCAAAGCACGTTCCATCAGGGATAAAACAGCTTGTTCGGGAGTAATTTCACCATTCAGCAAGCGGTAAACTTGACGGGAAACGGGGACCTCAATGTCGCGCCGCTCCGCCAAATCAATTAACACATTAGCAGTATTAACTCCCTCAGCAGTGCTCTGCAATTCCTGCACCACTTGTTCCAAAGACTTGCCTTTAGCCAATCCGAAACCAACTCGATAATTGCGCGACAAAGAACTATTGCAAGTAGCGAGCAAATCTCCCAAACCAGACAAACCGTAAAAAGTTTCGGCGCGTGCTCCCAAACGAACTCCCACCCGAATCATTTCCGGTAAAGCGCGAGTCAGCAAAGCAGATTTAGCATTAGTTCCTAATTGTAAACCATCGCAAACACCAGCGGCGATCGCAAATACATTCTTCAAAGTGCCGCCCAACTCAGTCCCCAGGGGATCTTGATTGACATAAACCCGAAAAATATCGGAACTGTAAATGCTCTGTACTTGCTTCGCCGCCGCTAAATCAGAGCTCGCCGCTACCGTCGCAGCGGGTAATCCTTGCTGAATTTCTTCGGAAAGATTGGGGCCCGAAAGTACGACTATTGAATTGTGAGGAAAGGCATTTTGCCAAATTTGAGACGGAGTGCGCGTCGTGGCGGGGTCTAAACCTTTGGTGACAGTAACTATAATTGTACTGGGATGTGGATTTAAGGCAAGCAGGCGATCGACTGTTGCGCCAACTCCTTTCATCGAAACCGCCGAAACTACAACATCTGCGCCCGTTATAACTGATTCTAGACTAAAAGAACTGCGGCGCGACCACAAATTAATGCGATCGCCCTTTTTACCTCCCAGATTTGCCAAGGCTGAACCCCATGCACCTCCGCCTAATATTGTCAGAATTGTCATATGGTTTGTAGTAAGGACTTTAGTCCTTAACGGTTTGTAGTAAGGACTTTAGTCCTTAACGGTTTGTAGTAAGGACTTTAGTCCTTAACGGTTTGTAGT
>NZ_JAEQCI010000020.1:0-51956 GCF_020738565.1 Microcoleus sp. PH2017_12_PCY_D_A
TGTGCATCATTACAATGCTAATTTACAACTCTAAATGCCTACTTTTCTTTGACGTGAGTTTTATTCTCTCGATCCTTTCCTTCAGGGCACTACCAAAAATTTTAGGACTAAAGTCCTCACTACAAACCCATGAAAGAGGTTTGTAGTGAGGACTTCAGTCCTTCCGAAATTATTTGCGACTGTTAAGCCATTTAGCAGCAACTATCCCCAAAATACCTGCAACTACTGGATTGCCCAAAAACTTCATCAAACTAGGCTGTTCTGCCAGCACTTCTCGGAAAATATCCGGGTGATTTTGATAGGTAAACGAAGCCAGCTTGGTAACATCATCAGCAGTCATGCGGCTGGCGTGGTGAGTAGAAAGTCCTAGCTGCTTTTCCAACTGGCGATCGTTCAATCCTCTCTTGTCCAACTGCTTGAAGAACTCCCGGGCCACATCGTCCCGTTCGTTCGGCTTAATTTGGGCGATCGCATCAAGCAATTCCGGTTCCAACTGTGCCGGCGGGAGAGACTCGTGATTCAAAGAACGCCCGAATAATTGTTTGCGCCGATCCGGAGAAGTTCTCTGAGCAAAATCGTCAAAATTTTCGTACTCTTCACCGGTTGTCTCAGGCATCATTTCTCGATCGCCCTGAGCCAAATCGCTCATGATTTGACGCTTGTAATTATCGCTGCTACTCATGGTAATTATTTTTCCAACTAAACAACAGTTCAGTCTCAAAGTGAGATTGCTTCGCCTTCAAAAAACTGCGGAAGATTAAAGCGTCGCGCTGCTATAAATCCCGCTTTTTAACCTGTCAAGACTTGTATTCAATCTGATTTGATTGCTGGTCGTACTTAGCCGTCAAAATCAGTTTTTTGTCAGGAGCATAAACCAAAACACTTAAATCCTGATTTGGGAAATTGCGGTGAAAACCTTGGGCTAAAGATTTCGCCAAATCTTTTACTTCAGTAGGGCGGACTTGCGGGGTGATTACAACTCCCAACTTGTTATTGTCGCGCACGTAAGCATCCTGAACCAGGCCCTTAGCCGTCTTTGTTACCCATTGACCAAAATCTTGACCTGCGGCGGTATTGCCGCGTTCTAGCTGCGCGTAATAGCCCTGACTGCCACCAATTGCTACAGGTACGTTAGTCGGTTTTTGGGCGGAAATGCTGGGGGCGCAGGCAGTAGTAACAGCCAGCATTAAAACCAAGAGTAAGCCCGCAATCATTTTGCGACTCTGCTGCAATAAACTCACTTTTTTTCCTCCGTGGTGAAAACATCTTGACTAATTTTCACTAATGGAGAGGGTCACGTTTCTAGACCCTCTCCATTAGTATTAGGCTCAGTCTATTTTCTTTTTGATCTCATCTTTTACATCTTCGATCGCGTGGCTAGCTTCAGCTTGTTTTTGCTTCATTTTGCCTTCAGCTTTATCCTTGGGGTCGCCAGTAACATTGCCGAGGGCTTCTTGAGCAGCGCCTTCGATGTTTTTGCCAGTTGCTTTGGCTCTATCTTCTGTGCTCATGGCTTTCTCCCTTTTTGTATCTAATTTGACGCTTTTTACTTAAATTCATCATAGGTAACAATGAGCTGGCTTGCACTCTGCCTGTAGGAAGAAACAAGGAAGAAGTCTAAGGGAAGAGGTTTGACTAATTTAACCGAGGTTAGGAATAGGGAATAAGGAAAATTTATTGTTGAGTCGAGGATAGACTGGGACTTTCATGCTGACCGTTTTTTGACCTAAGCTGCTAGCTGCAACGAAGTGTTTGGCAGAAAAAACTCGGTGTACAGCCACCCGTGCGCCCAGGACTGCTTTTTTCAACCAAAAAGAATTTAAAATTATAAATTTATGTTTAATTCTTCCTTCTTTCTTTTTCTTATTATTCCTGATGAGTAATAATTAACGACTAACGACTAACGACTAATGACTGATGACTAATGACTAATGACTAATGACTAATGACTAATGACTAATGACTAATGACTAATGACTAATGACTAATGACTAATGACTTCAAAAAAAGAGTGTGGGCAAGACCTCATCTTACCCACACCTCAAAAAAACGTTATTAGTTTTAATCTGACTTGTGATGACATTTTTCATCTATTTTGTGCTGAAGTTCTTCTTTCAACTGTTCCACAGCGCGCATAGTTTGAGCCTTTTCTTGTTTCTGCTGGTCGAGGGCTTTTTCTGTTTCCTCGGGAAGCAATTTTTCCCTTGATTTTGGTAACGTGACTTCGCTGCCACTTACAGTGTGGATCGGGTTTTCTTCAATATTCATTAGTTTTCACCCTAATTTATGCCAAAAATATTTTCAACAAGGCTACTTTAAAGTTGACCTTAGCTCGATCCTAAGGGATATCACGGAGAGTGGCTTCTGCCTGAAGGGAGATAGGGGCTGGGAAGAGTGCGTGAGTTTTGGGTTTTGAGTATTATACTAAGAGAAATTACGGAGAGTTCCCTCTGCCGGATGGGAGATAGGCCAAGGGGAAGAGTGCCTGAGTGCGTGAGATTGCTTGGTGACTCGCAAGGCTAGGCGGTGAAGGCGTTAGCCAGAGGCAGGGAGGAGAGCGTGCCAGAAGAGCGGGGGAGGGGAGAATTTTTCTGCAGCACGATCGCACAAGTGGGTTCTGCCGTTTGTTTGATGAGGCTGCTTGAACCTCCGTCACAGATTGAGAGAAAAATCGGTGACAGGTTAGTGCAGAATTAAGTCAATGCAGGGACGTTTGACCGTTAAAATCAACAGGGTGCAGAAATTGCCAAGTTTTGTGGCGATCGACTGAAATAATCTGCTTTCACCAGAGTTACCTTCCGGGCTAACGAACCGCAGGATTGAACTAAAATTTCTGTTATTAGTAAAAAGTATCTAAAACCCTATGGGAGCAAGGAGCAGTAACCCCCTCGAAGCAGACGGCCCAACTTGTGAGCCGATCGAAATAGGCGTGTTGCATTCGCTGACGGGAACGATGTCCATCAGCGAAATTTCTGTAAAAGATGCGACGCTGTTGGCTGTTGAGGAAATTAATGCGGCTGGAGGGGTACTGGGACGCCCCTTGGAAGCGGTGATAGCAGATGGAGCCAGCGATTTGCAGACTTTTGCTCAAAAAGCTAAGCAATTGCTCCAAGAATCGCAGGTGGCGGTGGTATTTGGTTGTTGGACTTCGGCTAGTCGCAAGGCGGTACTGCCGGTTTTCGAGCACTCTAACGGGTTGCTGTTTTATCCGGTGCAGTATGAAGGGCTAGAACAAAGTCCGAATATTTTCTACACTGGTGCGGCTCCTAACCAACAGATTGTACCTGGGGTGAATTACTTGCTGGCTCAGGGGAAGCGGAAAATTTTCCTGTTGGGTTCTGATTATATTTTTCCCAGAACAGCAAATATGATTGTGAAAGCTCAACTGGCGGCACTCGGAGGAGAGTTGGCGGGGGAAGTGTATCTGCCGCTGGGTTCTAGGGAAGTGGACGAGGCGATCGCACATATTTTAGCAGTGAAACCGGATGCGATTCTCAACACTCTTAATGGCGACAGCAATGTGGCTTTTTTCCATCACCTGCGGGAAGCGGGTTTGAAACCGGAGGATTTGCCGGTGATGTCGGTTAGCGTAGCAGAAGAGGAAATACGGGCGATCGGGCCGTCCAATATTGCCGGACATTTGGTGGTTTGGAACTATTTTCAAACTGTTGATACAGCGGAAAATCAGAAATTTGTCAAGGATTATAAAGCGAGATACGGGGAAAATCGTGTCACGGATGACCCAATCGAAGCGGCTTATTTGGGGGTTTATCTGTGGAAGGAAGCAGTAGAAAAAGCTGGTTCGACAGATGTGGTTAAAGTCAGGATGGCTGCTAAAAATATTGAGTTTGCAGCTCCCTCGGGCACGGTAAAAATAGATGCTCAAACCCAGCATACCTGGAAAACAGTGCGGATTGGTCAGGTGCGATCGGACGGTCAAATTGAGGAGATTTGGAATTCGGGCGCGCCGGTGCAGCCAGATCCTTTTCTCAAAACCTATCCTTGGGCGGCGGCGCTTGCTCCGAAGCAGATTTCTGTGGGAACTCGGGCTTCTTTGATCGGGCTGTTTGTCATCATGGTACTGATCGCTTGGATGGCGGCGGCAGTCGGGTGGATGGGTGCTGTGGAGATGAAGAACTATTTGCTGGCGATGCAGGCTGCCTCAGCTCCGGGGGGGGTTCCGGAGGCAACAATGGCGGTGCTGGCCGATCGAACTCGGGCTGTGGCGAGCCGCACTCAGAGTTGGCTGGTGGGGGCTGTGGTTTTGAGTTCGATCGCAGGTATAGTCGCTTGTGTGTCGGTGTCGGCGATTATTCGCAATTTGGGTTTGCTCCGGGAAACTGCCCAAATGATGGCGAGCGGTGATTTGACGGCTCGATCGCCTGTGGTGTCTAATGATGCGATCGGGGTGCTATCTTCTACTCTCAATACAATGGCTCAGCAAATTAGCAGTTTGCTCAAAGGTTTGGAGGTGCGGCAACAACAGCTAGAGGAGCGATCGCGCGAATTGGAAGTTGCTAAGAACGCTGCGGAAGCTGCTAACAGGGCGAAAAGCACTTTTTTGGCAAATATGACTCACGAATTGCGGACGCCCTTGAATGCGATTATTGGCTACAGCGAGCTGCTGCAAGAAGAGGCGATCGAACTCGGCGAAGAAGAGTTTGTGATGGATTTGGCGAGCATTAATATGGCCGGCAAGCAGTTGCTGAACATTATTAGTGACATCCTGGATATTTCTAAAATTGAAGCAGGAAAGATGACTCTTTTCCTGGAGACTTTCGAGGTGTTGAATTTGGTCGATCAGGTTGTGACTACAGTTCAACCGCTGGTGGGGAAAAATGGCAACACTTTGAGCGTCAATTGCGATCGCGATATCGGCACGATTTACGCTGATTCGGCGAAGCTGCGACAAGCGCTGTTGAATTTGGCGAGCAATGCTGCTAAGTTTACCGATCGAGGCAAAATTACGATTAATGTTTGGAAGGAAGAAGGGGAAGTTTTGCTCGTGGGGAATGCCGAGGAGATCTCGGCAACTCCCCCTAGAGGCTCCAATGCTGCGATCGTTTTCCAAGTAACCGATACGGGTATCGGAATGACAGACGATCAGGTGTCGAGGCTGTTCGGAGCTTTCGCGCAAGCAGACGATTCGACTACCCGCAGGTACGGCGGCACCGGTTTGGGGCTGACAATTAGCCGGAAGTTTTGCCAGATGATGGGGGGAGATATTCATGTTGAGAGCCAGTTTGATTGCGGTTCTAGTTTTACGATTCGGTTACCGATGATGATGAAAAGGGAAAAAGCAGTCAAGGGCGATCGATCGCAGGAAGAAACAGGTTCGCAAGAAGTGCGATCGCAACCGCTGGAACTTCCCGATGCAGCGACTGTGCTGGTAATTGACGACGATCCGGACTCGCGGGATTTAATCGCTCGCTGCTTGTCAAAACAGGGATTTCGGGTGCTCTCGTCAGCTAGCGGCGAAGCAGGGCTTGAGTTAGCTAAGGAGTCGCTACCGGATGCAATTACTTTGGACGTGATGATGCCGAGTATGGACGGCTGGGCGGTGCTGTCTGCTTTAAAAGCCGATCCCGATTTAGCTAATATTCCGGTGATTATGTTGACTTTTTTGGACGATCAAAATCAAGGTTTGGAATTGGGAGCGGCGGAGTATTTGAGGAAGCCTTTGGATTACAAGCGCTTTGCTGATTTACTGAGTAAATATCAGCGTCCGCAGAAGTAGTCAGTTGACAGTTGACAGTTGTCATTATCTCCTATCCCTTCAATTACGGGAATAAAAAAGGTTTGTAGTGAGGACTTTAGTCCGCATCCATCTGAGGACTGAAGTCCTCACTACAAACCAATCTTAGTATGGTCATGCGCTCGGACATGATATTAGGGTCATTAGTTGTTAGTAATTTAGAATTAAATACACGATTGTTAGCGGTTGTCAGCAGCGATGAAAAAAGCAATCGAAGTATCTGTTTTTCAGTCTCGTTTTGCCGGCCGGACTGTCCGATCGCAACTGTATGGATTTAGAATTACTATAATATGTGAAAAATTGGAATTTAAGACATGACAGATAGAAGTGCCTTGCTCACCAGAATTACTCAAACACCTGGTAAATGTGGTGGCCGCCCCTGTATTCGCGGCATGAGAATTCGTGTTAGCGATATTTTGGAAACCCTGACAGACAATGTAACCGCTAGCGACATTCTAGCTGACTTTCCCGATTTGGAGCCCGAAGACATTCAAGCGTGTCTGCTCTTTGCATCTCTCAGCATTGATTTCCCCAGGATAGCAGTATGATTTTCTGGTTGAATGCTCAATTGCCTCCGAGTTTGGCGAATGGTTAACCGAAACATTCGATGTCAGAACTGTCACACGGCAATATATTAGATTGCAAGATGTTCAATATTTTGAGATATTTAATAGGATTAAATCAATCAATTTAGATGATTAAATACTTAATTGCGATCGCGATTAATTTGGATACCATTGTTTCATTAGTCATTAGCTAACATTGAGACATTAATGACTAATGACTAATGACTAATGACTAATGACTAATGACTAATAACTAATGACTAATAACTAATGACCAATGAATAATTAATCTAAAAATCCCATTAAGGTCGAGCTGTCGTCAATCTCGTTTGAGGCAATCGGGCGGTTTCCTCCCATTGTGGAGTAAACTTCGTCAATGTGCAGAGTGCTCATCGCAATAGGGCGCGCACCGGACATACTGAACATTTCGCTGACTTGGATCGCGCTGGAACCGATCGGGCGTCTGCCGAGTGTAGCCACCACTTCAAAGTCGCTGGCTTCGATCGGGCGATTGCCTACAGTGCCGTAGGTTTCGCTGATCTGCAGGGTGCTGGTGCCGATCGGGCGATTCCCCGAGATCGAGACGGTCTCGCTGATGGTAAAATCGTTTGGGCCGACGGGGCGGTTGTCATGTAGGACTGGTGGCTGATAAAGTTGAATGCCCGCTGATTTGGCTTCGCTGGCGGGTGGTAGGGCCTTGGTAGTGCCTTTGCCGCCGCGGGGGCTCGCTTTGACTTTATCTTTGGGTGTGAGAGCCATAATTTTTTTTCCTTGCTGATTACTGGGTTCGGACAACTGCTTTTCTGGGCTTTCTGCTTTCTATTTGAACCGATAATTAAAATAATATTATAAAGTTTAACTATTTTCTTAACGAAATTGCAGAATCTCTGAATTTTTGTTAAAATTTATCGGTAATAGCGACATTTTCCTATGGTAACTGCGGCAGCATCTTTTCAATTGCAAGCGCCCTTCGATCCCACGGGCGACCAACCGCTAGCGATCGCCCAACTCGTCAAAGGCATCCAAGCGGGCGATCGATTTCAAACCTTACTCGGTGCCACAGGTACAGGCAAAACCTTCACCATTGCCTCGGCGATCGAACAAATCGGCAGACCTACCTTAGTCTTAGCACACAACAAAACCCTGGCCGCTCAACTGTGCAACGAGCTGCGAAATTTTTTTCCCAACAATGCAGTCGAATACTTTGTCAGTTATTACGACTACTACCAACCTGAAGCATACATCGCCGTCAGCGATACTTTCATTGAAAAGACGGCCGCAATTAACGACGAGATCGATATGCTGCGGCACTCCGCCACGCGATCGCTCTTTGAACGCCGCGACGTAATTGTCGTAGCATCAATTAGCTGCATCTACGGCTTGGGAATGCCCGCAGAATACCTGAAAGCTTCTATTCCTTTGCAAGTAGGAATGGAAGTCAACCAGCGGCAAGTTTTGCGAGATTTAGTCAACGTCCAATACAGCCGCAACGACCTAGATTTAGGCAGAGGCAAATTTCGCGTCAAAGGCGATGTCGTGGAAATCGGCCCCGCCTACGAAGATCGAATTATTCGCGTCGAATTCTTCGGCGACCAAATTGATGCCATTCGCTACGTTGACCCCGTAACAGGTAAAATCATCCAAAGTACCACCGCTTTAAATATTTATCCAGCGCGCCACTTTGTGACGGCTGATGATAAATTAGAGGCAGCTTGCCAAGGCATAGAACTCGAATTAGAAGACCGACTGGCAGAATTTGAAAAAGAAGGGAAACTCTTAGAATCTCAGCGGCTAGAACAGCGCACCCGCTACGATTTGGAAATGCTGCGCGAGGTAGGATACTGCAACGGAGTAGAAAATTATTCGCGGCATTTAGCAGGTCGAAATGCCGGAGAACCGCCCGAATGTTTGATTGATTATTTCCCGAAAGATTGGATGTTGGTAGTAGATGAATCCCACGTCACAGTGCCGCAAATTCGGGGAATGTACAACGGCGACCAAGCGCGCAAAAAAGTGTTGATAGAACACGGTTTTCGCTTGCCCAGCGCTGCGGACAACCGCCCTTTGAAAGCAGAGGAATTCTGGGCAAAAGAGAATCAGTGCATCTTTGTTTCTGCTACGCCTGGTAATTGGGAAATAGAAGTATCGGAAGGAAGAGTTGCCGAGCAAGTAATTCGCCCTACGGGAGTAGTCGATCCGACAATTTTCGTGCGCCCGACGGAGGGACAAATTGACGATTTGTTGGGGGAAATTAAGGAGAGAGTTACTCGGGACGAGCGCGTTTTGGTGACGACTTTGACGAAGCGGATGGCGGAAGATTTAACCGAATATTTGCAAGAAAGGGCGATTAGAGTCCGGTATTTGCACTCGGAAATTCAGTCGATTCAACGCATCGAAATTATCCAAGATTTGCAGGATGGTAAGTTTGATGTGTTGATTGGCGTTAACTTGCTGCGGGAAGGTTTGGATTTGCCGGAAGTGTCGCTGGTGGTGATTTTGGATGCGGATAAGGAGGGGTTTTTGCGATCGGAACGTTCTTTAATTCAAACGATTGGGCGGGCGGCGCGCCACGTGCAGGGACAGGCTATTTTGTATGCGGATAATTTGACTGATAGCATGGTTAAGGCGATCGACGAAACGGATCGGCGCCGGGGGATTCAGCTAGCGTACAATAAGATGCACGGGATTACTCCGCAGCCGATCGCGAAAAAGCGATCGACTAATGCAATTTTGGCATTTCTGGACGTGTCGCGCAAGCTGAACTCGCAGCAGTTGGAGGAGGTTTACGAGCAGGTGGATGAGTTATCTTTAGACGAGATTCCTCAGTTAATCGGGCGCTTGGAGACGCAGATGAAGGCGGCGGCTAAGAAGTTGGAGTTTGAGGAGGCTGGTAAGTTGCGCGATCGCATCAAGCATTTGCGCGATAAGTTATTGGGGCATTAAACCCGGCGGTTGAAATCGCGTCTATACAAGCAAAACCCGCCGGCGCGGGTTGAAGAATGGGCGGAGATTGTGCGATCGCATTAAGCACTTGCGCGATAAGCTGTTAGGTCATTAAGGCAAAATTGAAAAATTGAATAGAGCTTTCAGTCCATCTGCGATCGGCTGATACTCTTCAGGGGTTAAAGTGCCAAGATAGCGCGATACTCGTCGCATATCTACAGCACGTATTTGATCCAGCAACACTGTCGAGTCGGAAATGAGATTTCCCACTCCTGCCGGAAGACTTGGGTATAAGATGGGATTTTGTGCAGCCCAATTTCCTGATTGTCTGGTTATCGGCACAACAATTAACAGCGGAAAACGTATCGCACCTGTTTGACTGGGTATCCCGACTACTAAAGCAGGACGTTTTCCTTGCTGTTCGTGAAATGGAGGTATTTGAGGGGCGAAATCAACCAGTACAATATCCCGGAGGGTTATATTAGACACTGGATTTTTCGACCCCTTCTTCTTCAACAATAACGCAACCTACCCCAGGTAGATACCGCACGGCTTTACCAAGTGTCATGGGGTCTACATCTCCCCAATCATAGGGTGGAATTTCACCTTCTAGGTAAAGTTCGCGCCAAGTTGAGTTTTCCAATTCTTCGTCAGAAATATCAGGGAAAAGTATGAGCACTTCTCCAATACCGACAGGAAAACCATTGAGTTTGCTCAAGCCATCGATTACGGTAGCTAGAAGGGATAAGTCTATCTGGTGCAGATTTTCGGCTTTTTCGATCAGTTGGTAGATGGTTTCAGGATTGACTGTTTCGGGGATTAATTCTAGCAAGCTGTCAGGGGTGAAACCTCGACTCTTGAGGTATTCAGCTAGTTGCAAACGAATTGTACTCATAGGTTTTGTGAGTAAAAATTTTTAGGCTAAAGTGCGATCGCCCTTTACCATTATCCTATTTTTTGGATGGGAAGGGCGATCGCACTTTTTACCAGATTCCTAACCTTTGGGCTGATTCGCGATCGGATAAGTTTTTGTCTGAGCGCTAATCATCAGAAAGGTTAGATAGCTATTGAGCTTGTCCAAACTTAGCTATGAAATGGTAAATTTCGTCATTACTCAGGCGGCCAAAGTCTGGCGGGTTAACTATGCCCCTGCCTTTGACTACCAGTTGGGCTATCGCAATCAGCATGGTACGGACTTGCCAGCCTAAAGGGTTAGGATACAATTGTCCATCTTCTGTGCTAAAATTTTGGGACATATTATTTGTGGTTAGGTTTGCTGTTGGTGGTTTGAAAGTCAAGAGGTCAAATCATCTGGAGTTTTCTAGCCAAAACGAGGGTTCTGTCTGAATTTGTAGTTCAGGCAGCCTTTTTCGTTTTCACTACTTTATTTCTAACAGATTGACTCTAGAAAGTCAACCGGGTCGGGAATTTTTGTTTTGAGAATAAGGGATTTAAATTGAGATATTTACTAAACTAAATTGAGATATTTACTAAACTAAATTGAGATATTTACTAAACTAAATTGAGATATTTGCTAAACTAAATTGAGATGTTTACTAAACTAAATTGAGATGTTTACTAAAATGATTGATATTTAAAATACTAAAATAGGATTGATATTTAAAATACTAAAAAAAGTTAGTTTTATTTACGATCGCCCCTACCGATCGACAGTATCCAAGTGAACAAGCGATTTGGGAGACAGCAATGAGCAAATTTCAGTTATTCGATGCAGTGAGTTTAACCGAACCCATCGCCCTCGCCGATCGCCCAAAACACCACCCAAACAAACTACTTACTCAATACCGCAGCATCCGTACTGCTAGCAAAAGCCGGACTAATAAACTCATCCTTCTCGGAGGCTGTGATGAAACCCTTGTCTACAGCTAGCTGCATCACTTCAGTCAGAAATCCTCTGAGCGCATCTAATACTTGAGCGCGATCGCACTCAAACTGCTTTTCCCAGTATGAAGATCCAAACTTAATCAAAGTGCAGTTAATTTTATTGCCAGCGGGTACTAATTTGATAGTTATGCAGCAACTTTCAGCAAACGTAATTTCAATTTTTTTACCTTGCGATAGCTCGGCAATTTGGAATGGTAGTCTATCCCAAATTAAACATATATCCGGCTCCAAAAAAACTTGGATTTTTTCTGAGCCTATTTTCCATACAACCACATGATTGTATTCAAAAAAGAAACGCCTTAATCCCATTTCAAAGTCAGAAAATTCTCCCAATGGATCTTCGGGAGGTTCAGCGTAGATATCAAAACTGAGCTTTTCTAATCCGATCTCAAGTTTATAACTATTATTCATTGCCATTACTCCCGTTAAATCGCGATAAAGTGCGGCTATTTACTACCGGATAACCGGAATTCAGCGTTCCATCAACATCCCTTTGAATAAAAGCGCGAGAGACATTTTCAGTAATTGTTCCGTCTGGATGATAAACTCTACCAATAGGACGCTGAAAATCAATTATGTACTTACCTGAATATTTTGGTACTAATTGCTCAGCCATTATCCAGTCCTCTGCATTTAGCCACTGTCCTTGGTCATCATTAGTGCTTGCTGCTCTGCCGACAAATCTGTTGGCTTTACGTTTTGGCCCGTGATAACTCTCTATATGATCGTAGGCTTTAGTTGATTTAGGATTGTTCCATTGCGGTTCGCTTCCGCTACCTGTCCATTTACAACCGCTGCCAACTTCTACGCTTAAATCTATTATATCCTGTTGAACAATTTCTGCCACTTCTCTATATTTTTGATTTGTACAACATACATGATATTAAAAAAGTGGTAAGTTGGGTTTCGTTACTTCCACCCAACCTACTAATAAACTTACGGTGTCGGATTCGGATACTTAGCGTGCACCGCATTAATTTCCGCTACAATCTCCTTATCCAATTCCACCTCCAAACTACCGAGATTTTCCTCCAACTGTTCGAGACTTGTTCCACCGATAATTGTGCTAGTCACAAACCACCGCGATCGCACATAAGCCAAAGCCATCTGCGCCGGACTCAAATTGTGTTTTTGAGCAATCTCAACATACGCTTTCACCGCATCATTCAGATTAGTTTTATCGTAACGCTGACCGAATCCTGCGAACAAAGCCAGCCGCGAATTTTCCGGTATTCCATTTAAGTATTTACCCGTTAAAAGTCCGAATCCTAAAGGACTGTAAGCCATCAATCCCACATTTTTAAAGCGGCAAGTCTCTGCCAAATTCATGTGAAAAGTCCGATTGCTCAAACTGAAAGCATTCTGAATCGAAATAACCTTCGGCAAATCGTGTTTTTCGGCTAATTCGCAAAACTCGCAAACTCCCCAAGGCGTTTCGTTGCTCAAACCCAAATAGCGGATTTTGCCAGCTTTAATTAAGTCAGCAAATACCTCTAACTGTTCTAAAATTGGTACAGTTTCGTGTTCTTGGGCGATGTCGTAGTCCGGCGCGCCAAATAGGGGCACGTAGCGATCGGGCCAGTGGATCTGATAGAGGTCGATGTAGTCTGTTTGCAGGCGCTTCAGGCTGTCGTTCAGGGCTTTTTCGACATTTGGGCGATCGATCTGATTTTTCCCTTCCCGAATCCACTTTAATCGAGTGCTTCTCCCCGCCACTTTAGTTGCTATAATGACTTTATCCCGCTGCTGTCGCGCCAACCATTCGCCGATATATTCCTCGGTTTTTCCCTGAGTTTCGGGTTTTCCCGGCACCGGATACATTTCTGCCGTATCGATAAAGTTGATGCCTTTATCAATGGCAAAATCGAGCTGTTCAGCCGCTTCTGCAACCGTATTCTGCTGGCCGTAAGTCATCGTACCCAAACAGATTTCAGATACTGATAAGTCGCTGTTGCCGAGTTTTTTGTATTCCATTATTTCGATTGCCTGACAAATATCAGATTCTATTTTACCGAAAAACAGCGACTTTGTTTATAATTGGTAAGGTACGCAATCCGCACCCTACATTGTGAAGTTTATTATAATTGGTAAGGTGCGCAATCCGCACCCTACATTGTGAAATTTTATAATTGGTAAGGTGCGCAATCCGCACCCTACATTGTGAAATTTTATAATTGGTAAGGTGCGCATTGCGCACCCTATATTGTGAGATTTTATAATTGGTAAGGTGCGCATTGCGCACCCTACATTGTGAAATTTTATAATTGGCAAGGTGCGCATTGCGCACCCTATATTGTGAGATTTTATAATTGGTAAGGTGCGCATTGCGCACCCTACATTGTGAAACTTTAATGTTAATATAAATAATTGCTATCCCAGTAAGGTGCGCATTGCGCACCCTACATTGTGAAACTTTAATGTTAATATAAATAATTGCTATCCCAATTTTACATGAGTAGTATTCCCACAAAAGTTCCCTTTGTAAACCTTTACCTGCAACACCAACCAATCGAATCTCAAATAGCAGCAACACTTGAAAAAATTATCCAGCACGGAGACTTTATTTTAGGTGAAGCACTGACAGAATTTGAAACAGCATTTGCAGCAGCTTCTGGAGTAAAATACGGCGTAGGAGTGGCTTGTGGAACTGATGCGATCGCCCTCGGACTCCAAGCTTGCGGCATTAATCCGGGCGACGAAATTCTCATACCCGCCAACACTTTTATCGCCACCGCGATCGCCGTCCTCGAAGCCAAAGCAGTACCTATTCTGGTGGATTGCGACCCAGAAACCGCCCTGATTGACCTCACAGCAGCCGAAACAGCGATTACCTCGAAAACTAAAGCAATTATCCCCGTACACCTCTACGGTCAAATGGTATCGCCCAGTCAGCTTTTAGATTTTGCGAACCGCCACGATTTGATCGTATTTGAAGATGCCGCCCAAGCGCACTTAGCCGAAAGAGAAGGATACCGCGCGGGTTCTTTTGGAAAAGCAGCAGCATTCAGCTTTTATCCCAGCAAAAATCTCGGCTGTTTTGGCGACGGCGGGATGTTAATTACTAACGATGCAGAAATCGCACAAAAAATGCGAACTCTCCGCAATTACGGAGCACCAAGCAAATATTTGCACGCAGAAATTGGCAGCAACAGCCGCCTCGACAATTTGCAAGCCGCCGTGCTCAATTTGAAATTGCCTTACTTGGAAAAATGGAATCGCGATCGCACCGACGCCGCTCAATACTACAATACTCTACTAGAACCCCTGAAACCCAAAGGCATTGTACCGATCGCCAATCACAGCAGCAGCGGTCACATTTATCACCTCTACGTAATCCAGATTACTGACAAAAGCTCTATTAACCGCAACCAGCTTCAAGAAAAACTCACCAAAGAAGGCATCCAAACAGGCATCCACTATCCTGTACCTTGCCACCTGCAACCAGCCTACCAAAACTTAGGCAATCCGGGCGACTTCCCCCACACAGAAACCCTGTGCGAACAGATTTTATCCTTGCCAATGTATCCCGGATTGAGCAATACTCAGATCGAGCAGGTTGTAAGGGCGATCAGTTGACAGTTGACAGTTGACAGTTGACAGTTGACAGAAGGAAAAGTTGACAGTTGACAGAAGGAAAAGTTGACAGAAGAAAGACGCAATACTAAAGGAAGACGCAATACTGAAGGAAGACGCAATACTCTAGATGGAAAAAGACATACACAGTAAACTGTTTAGCGATCGGTATTTTACCTTTAATTAAGTGGATTTATAGCGGTTCTCAAAAAAGTGAGGTATGCCCTAATGCCCTATTCCCTATTCCCAGTCGTACCTCATCTTTCTGAGAAAGGCTATACTTAATTGTTTATAAAAGTTATGCTGAGGATGTTGCAAGCCATAGGGTGGAGATCTCAAAGCGTTGGAATTGGGAATTAACAAATCTTTAACTCACCGTTCAAAATCGCTTTCGCGTTGCGAATCCAGCGCGGCTATCTCAAAACTTCTCAAACCATGCAAATCCAGCGCAGAATTCGCATTCTTCTCAAGCGATACCTCATGGGGGAAGGTATCACGGTACTCTTAGTGCTGCTTTACGCCCCCCTGCTAGTACACTGGTACGACGGCTGGTTCAACAAAAACATCAGCATCGAACACGAATATTTCAGCCACGGAATAATTGGTTTGCCCTACGCCGCTTATATTGCTTGGACAAACCGAAACTGCTGGCTGCGCTTGCCCAACTCGCCGCATCCTTTGGGAAGCTTTTTGCTGGTACTAGCAACGCTTTTTTATCTGAGTCGCTTAAGCGATTTAGTGAATTTATCCCTGCCACTAATGCTGGCTGGCATTTGCTTATCTTTAAAAGGATTTCCCGGCTTAAAATTGCAAGCAATGCCGCTTTTATTCGTATTTTTAGCCTCGCCAAATCACATTCCTTACCTCATAGAACCCTACGCCTTGCCGTTGCAGGACTTCATTGCTAAAACATCAGGCTGGATCTTAATTAAGGTTGGTCTCAACGTGAGAGTGGAAGAAATTTATCTCTACGTAAACGATCGCATTGTCGAAGTTGCCCCCCACTGTGCAGGCTTAAAAATGCTGTTTACCAGTCTTTACGTCAGCTTAATTCTACTGGATTGGACGGGAGTTGGGAATTCCCACAAAAGAAGCATTTTCTTTTTAGTGGCTGCATCTATCATTAGCATCACTTCCAACATTCTCCGCAACACTTTGCTGACTTACTTTCACGGAACCGACAGAGAGACGTTTTTTACTTGGCTGCACGCCGGATGGGGGGGAGACTTGTATTCTGCTTGTATACTAGGCTTATTGGTACTTCTCATCAACGGGATGGAAAAGTATTTCCCAAGCCAGTCTGCCCATTAATGAAACAAATGATTTCAGCACGGAAACTACTGCGGCGGTACCAATTATCTAAAATTGTGGTACTGGTGTTTTTGCTGGTACTGGTTGCGACAGTAGCAATTCCCGGCTACGCGACGGGAAGGTGGCCTTGGACAAATCCGCCAACAGTTACAAACCTCAAGCAGTTAAAAAGTTTGCGCCAACACGGCATCACACTTCCTGACTGGGAGGTAATCCGCGTCCAGAATAACGTTCAAATTGGCGGGCACAGATGGTTAGTTGAAGAAATTAAAAATCATCAAACAATTGCCATTTTATTGCTAATGCCTCAAAATTCCCCCAAAAACCAGCCGCAAGTAGAATGGCTAGATATTGATGGATTTCACCGGTGGCAAACAGATTCTCATCGCACTTTGAGGTTTACAGTTAAATTAGCGCCAACATCCGACAAGCCCTCACCTACTATCGAGACAAGGTTTTTCCGAAGCTGGACTTCCCAACAAACTTTTGCTGTCGTGCAGTGGTACGCTTGGCCTAATGGAGGTTCTCCAGCAACTAGCCGCTGGTTTTGGGAAGACAGCATTGCGAGACTGTGGAACCGTCGCGCCTCTTGGGTTGCTGTCAGTATCATCCTTCCCATCCAACCGCAGGGCGATATTAAGATAGTTGAACCGCTGCTGGAATCTCTGGGCAAAAGTGTTCAGACTCAATTAATGGCAGAAATTTTCAGATAAGGGGTAATGGGTAATGGGTAATGGGTAATGGGTAATTGGCCCGCGCAGGGAATTGGTAATTGGGAATTGGTAATTGGCCCGCGCAGGGAATTGGGAATTGGTAATTGGGAATTGGCCCGCGCAGGGAATTGGGAATTGGTAATCGCTTGTGCCTAAATCTGAGTAGGAGATTTTTGGAGATACAGAGGCTTGCGTGCGAAAACCTGATATTCGTCGGACAATCTGGAATACCTCATGTCGGTAATAACGGCTATATAAGCCAGTGTTCTAAACCTTTATGTCGTCAGTTATTCCCAATTATTCAATTTAAAATCTAAAATCTAAAATCTAAAATCTAAAATCTAAAATCTAAAATGGTATGATTTGGTATCAAGAGTAAATATTGATAGTTGAGAATAGCGGAAATGACACTCAAGCAACAGCGAAATATTCACAATCTTCCCCTTTTTTATATCCTCAAAATGCCGGATAAATTCATAATTAGAAATCGCGTTGCTTTTTCCTTAGCAGGCCTGTATTCAACTGCTTGGACTGTATCTTTTGCTGCTGTATTGTGGGGCTTTAACGGCAAAGTTTTTGCGGAAACGGCTTTAGCCCAATCTGTGGTTCCTAGTTCTGAACAGTTCTTGCCGCCACCGCCACTGCGCGTACCGCCACCGCCACCTGCCAATTTCAACAGCGAAATTAACCCAGCTTTTCGGAATCGGCCGTACCGGCTGGGCCCGGGAGACCAGATTTCCGTTCAAGTTCAGCGCTTCCCAGAGCTAAATTTTACGGGTGCAATCAGCCCTGAAGGGGTAATTGTACTGCCGCTAATCGGGACAGTAAATGTGCGCGGCCTTACTGTCGAAGAAGCACAGCAGCGCCTCCGGGAGAGGTTCACGCAATTTATCAAAAATCCTCAAGTCTCGGCTGCTTTGCTGGTTCAGCGCCCGGTGGTGGTGACGGTGACGGGGGAAGTGGCTAGGCCTGGTTTTTATCCGCTGCAAACTCCGCAGCTTCCGGCGGCTTTGGCTGCTGCTGCTGGGACTACTCCGACGGCCCAACTGCGGGCGGTGCGGGTGCGGCGGACTTTGCCGGGTGGTGCTGTGGCTGAGCAAGTTGTTGATATTTTGACGCCGCTGCAAACTGGTATTGCTGGGCCGGATTTGCGTTTGGAAGATGGAGATGCGATCGTCGTACCGTACAAAGAGGTTACAGCCGATCGCAAGTCCGATCGAGATTTAGCATCCAGATACAGCCTAGCCGCTGCCGCTGTCCCCGTCCAAATCACTGTCACCGGAGAAGTCAGCAAACCCGGTTTTTACACGCTTGGGGCGGGTTCAGGTCGAATTTCCGCCGCTTTGACCACTGCGGGGGGAGTCACCGCAAAAGCCGATTTGCGGGCGGTACGAGTGCGGCGGACGCTGGTAGATGGCTCCTCGGTGGAGCAACCCATCGACCTCTACACTCCCCTAGCAAAGGCTAACGATTTGTTCGATTTTCCTTTGGCCTCGGGAGATGTGATTGTCATCCCCCAATTGGATCCTAGTATCAAAAACCTAGACTACGACAAAGCTTTGGTGGCGCGCTCTACCTTGATTAAGCCCAGGATCTACGTTCGAGTTTTGAGTTACGCTAGTGGTGGTTTAACCTCGTTCTACCTAGAAAATGGCAGCAAGTTTTTGGATGCTATCAACAACTTGCCTGTGAATCTAGCTGATTTGCGGAAAATGGCTTTGATTCGGTTCGACCAAAAGCAAGGTAGAGCAATCAACCGCAAGATAGATGCAAAAGCTGCTTTGGAGGGCAATGTTTCTCAGAACCCGATGCTGGAAGATAATGATGTGATTGTGATTGGTCGGAATCTGGTAGAGCGTATTGGTTATGTTCTCAATACTTTTACTCGACCATTTCGCGATACTTTGGGATTTATTTTGTTCTTTGAGCAGTTGAGAAATGGGGTAAACAATCTGTTTGGGCCATCTAATAACAATAATAGGTAGTCAGCATTCATTCGTCATTCGTCATTCGTCATTCGTCATTAGTCCGCAGTCAGCAGTCATTAGTCATCATTAGCGCTGTACCCGCTCGCAAACATCAGTCATTCGCGATCAGTCCTTCAGTATGTTGTTGCGAATAAACACGCTTATGGGGAGGGAGGGTTCTGTAATCGTAAACTCAGTTGTATCAAAGATTGTTAGCTAAACCAGCCCTACAAAATACTATGTTTTTTGGCCTTACCTGCTTAGTGAGGATGGGAGCATCTCAGTTTTGCAAGAAGCATTTTTAAAGAGCGGACTGAAGTCCGCACGTGCATTCCTTTTTTTGGGTGGGGGAACACTGTAAATGCAAAATCTAAAATCTAAAATCTAAAATCCTTATGACTTTATCAGTTGTCAAACGTTATTTAATTGCTTTCGACCAATACAAGTGGGTGGGGCTGGCAACTCTGGCGGTGACTGTGGGCGTGTCGGGAGTAGTGGCAGTGCAGCCAACTCAGGCGCCGGTTTACGTTGCTAAAGGTACGCTGTCATACCGCAGACCGAGTGTTATTTTTTCATCGACTACTACTAAGATTCAACAGGAAGGACAAGAAATAACTAAAGATATGCTATTGGATCAAAAGGTGGTTGAACCAGCAGCTAAAAAAGTAAATGTGTCTGCTAAAAAGCTGAAAGATGACGTGGAGATCAAGATGCCGAGCAAGAGTAATGACCCCAGCGCTTTGATTCAAGTATCGTACAAAAATGCCGATCGCCAAAAAGCAGAAAAGGTAGCAGAGGCGTTGATGAAGGAAATGGTGATTTATAGCGAAAATTTTAATACTTCCAGCGTCCGAAAAACGATCGCCCAAATTAACCAACGCTTGCCGAAAGTAACTCAGGAACTCAGGGAGGCGGAAGCAAAACTTGAATCCTACGAAAAACGAGAAGAGACTTCAATTTTAGCAGTTCAGAGCGGTACTTTGCCGCAAGCGATTATCGCCAGCGAACAGCAGCAGCGGCAACTCCGGGTGCAGTTGGGAGCAATAGAAGCTCAAATTAAAAGCTTGCAGGAGCGGTTGGGATTGAATGGAGAGCAAGCTTACGTAGCTCAAGCACTTTCTGCCGATCCAATTATTGCACAACTGCGAGTGCAACTGTTTTCGCTCGAATCTCAGCTCAAAATTCTACGTAGCGACTTGCAGGAGGAACACCCGAAAATTGTGGAATTGCTCAAACAAAAACAAGCTTTTGAGCAGCAGTTGCAGCAGCGACAATCTGAGGTGCTCGGGGGTAACGGGGTAGCGGCTCCGCTCAGAAGTGCCGATCGAATTCGGGTAGACTCTTCTTTAGACCCGGCGAGACAGCAGCTAGCTCAAAATTTGATTGCTTTGCAAACGCAGCGGGATGTGGCGCAAGAGCAACTCAAAGGAGTAGAGAACACTGAACGACAATTGCGCCAGGAATACGCGAAAATCCCCAACAAGCAGTTAGAACAAGCGCGTTTAGCCCAGCAAGTGGCGCTGAAAAAAGCTCTCTACGATAAGATGCAGTCGGCTTTGGTAGATGCTGAGGCGGCGAGAGCTGAGACAACGGGGAGTTTGACAATCGCCCAGTTTCCCAAAACTGATGACGTTCCCTCAAACAAGAGAGGTTTGCCGGTGATGCTGGCGGTGGGAGGATTTGTGGGATTGCTGCTGGGCGGCGGGTTCATATTTTTGTTGGGGATGCTCAACGGGAAGTTTTACAGTTGGGAAGAAGTGCGGGCGGCTTTGGTGGAAAAAGAAGTGCCAATACTGGCTGTTTTGCCTGAAGTGATTGTGTTTGATTCCTATGGGGAGGAGATGCCGCTGGCTTTGGAACCCAATTCGCCTTATTTGGAGTTTTACGAGCGGTTGCGGACAAATTTGCGCCGAATTGGCGAAAAACCTGTGAAGGTGGTGTTGCTGACTTCGGCGGCGCCTTTGGAGGGAAAGAGTTTTAGTGCTTACAATTTGGCAATTGCGTCGGCTCGATCGGGCAAACGGACTTTGTTAATTGAAGCAGATTTGCGATCGGGTTCTAATGTGGAATCTTTGAAAATCGCTGCCGATCCTCTGGCGGCGGTGGAACCTTTGCACTATTACGGCAATATGAGCGAGTGCGTTTTGTTGGTTCCAGAAGTAGAGAACCTATATGTCGTGCCGAGTCCGGGCAGTTTGCGGCAGGCTTCGGCGGTACTGGAATCGAGCGAAATACGGAGGTTGTTTGAGGATGTTCGCAACCGCTTTGATTTTGTAGTGGTGGATTCTCCGGCGCTGAGCGAGTGCAACGACGCGCTGACGCTGGAACCGTATACGGACGGTATAATTTTGGTAGCGCGGGCTGGTTATACGCTGGCGAGTATGTTGTCGGAGGCTGCGGATCAGTTAGTGGAATCTGATGATGATGATTCGCACAAATCGGGGCCGCGGCTGTTGGGGGCGATTATTAATGGTGCTGATATTGCGGTGAAGTACCGGAATGATGTTGATGAGTGGGAGTTGCCTTTGAGTAGTGTGAGCGATGGGGCGATCGAAGTGCGATCGAAGCAATTACCGCAGCAGTCAAATCCGAAAAACAAAGCTATTAATAGTAAATTCAACTAATAATTTATGGGATTAAATTAGACTTGAATCGCTTTTTTATTATTGAAAACAAATCTCGAATATGTCTGCTTTTAGAAGCATTGATATGGGGTTTTTCTGTAAATCAAAGATTTATGCAATAGGTATTTAATCTGTAATCCAAGTATCAGCATCAAGCGAGGATGAGGCAGCATAGACATCTGTCTGCCTATCCCACTTGACATTGGTGACAATGCCAGAAAGTTGTCACCAATGATTAAAACCCACTAACGCCAATTGCCAGTCAAAAAACCTACTTAGCAAATTGGTTGTTCAAGGCAACCAAACCAGGATTAAGCTTCGGATCTGTGAGTGAATTCAACCAGCTAGCGGCGACACCGAAGTTGGAGACTGAGTTGGAATTAATCCCGACGTTAGAGGCTGCGATTCCGCCACCCAGTAGCTCGTCGGCGATAGATTTGTTCACCAAATCTGCTGTTCCCCGAACCCCAGCCCCAGGCAAGCTGGAAGTCTTTCGCAGGCCACCGTCGAGTAGCTCGTCGTTTGTCAAAGTGAGACTACTTGCCATTCTCATCCCAGGGTTAAATTCTGGGTCATTATCGACGATCGTCAAAACGGCCGTACTTTGGGTGCCAATCGTGGCGCCTGTCGGGTTAACCAAAGTTAAATTGACAGTTTCGTTAAGCGGAAGGATAGTGCCAGTCAGGAAAGATAAAGCACCATCCGGGAAAGAGTCATCGATAATGGGAATAGTGATGGTTTTGGGTGCAGAATCCCCAGCGGCAAAATTGACAGCGATCAAACCATTGGTGTAATCAGCAGGGGCTGTAGCAGTACCGTCGGACGAGTTGATGAAAGCTGAGGCTGCACCGAGAGCACTGCCAGTACGAGTGACAGTCACTGCTAAAACGGGCGTTCCATCTTCGTTGACACTGAAGAAAGGGGCGCTGAATTGCAGGGTGCTGTCATTGTCTACGATCGTCGTAACGGCGGTGCTTTGCGCTCCAATCGTCGCATTGCCTGTCGGGTTAACCAAACTTAAGTTGAGATTTTCGTTACCCTCCACCAAAGTGTCATCGATAATGGGAATATTGACGATCTTGGGTGCGGAATCCCCAGCAGCAAAATTGACAAGGAGCGGAGTATTGGCGTAGTCACCAGGGGCGATCGCAGTTCCATTGGCTAGGTTCACGGTAGCTGAAACTGCGCCAGCACTACTGCCAGTGCGAGTGACTGTGACGGGTAACACCGCTACGCCATTTTCTCGGATCCTGAAAGTACCAGAACTAAATTGCAGGGTGCTGTCATTGTCTATGATGTCGAAAGTGGCGGTACTTTGGGTGCCAATGGAGGCATTGCCTGTGGGGCTGCCCAAAGTTAAGCTCAGATTTTCAGTAGGTTCGAGCAAAGTGTCGTTGACGATCGGAATATTGATCGTCTTGGCTGCGGTGTCCCCATCGGCAAAATTGACAAGGATCGGAGTATTGGCGTAGTCACCAGGGGCGATCGCAGTTCCATCGGCCAAGCTGATGGTGCCTGACACAGCACCGATAGCGTTACCAGTGCGAGTGACTGTCACGGCTGCGATCGGAGTTCCGTCTTCGTTGGCGCTAAAAGTAGGAGCACTAAATTGCAGGGTGCTGTCATTGTCTAAGATGTCCAAACGCGCGGTACCTTGCGTTCCAATCGTGGCATTTCCTGTCGGGTTAACCAAAGTTAAATTGATACTTTCGGTAGGCTCTACCAAGGTGTCGTTGACGATCGGAATATTGAGGACTTTGGGTGTGTTGTCTCCAGCGGCAAAATTGACAGGAATCGGAGCAGGGTTGTAGTCACCAGGGGCTGTAGCAGTGCCATTGGTCAAGTTGATATTTGCTGAGACTGCGCCGAGAGTGCTGCCAGTGCGAGTGACTGTCACCGCTGAAAAGGTTGTTCCATCTTCGTTCACCCTGAAGACAGGAGCACTAAATTGCAGGGTGCTGTCATTGTCTAAGATGTTCAAAGTGGCGGTACTTTGGGTGCCAATAGTGGCATTTCCTGTCGGGCCAACCAAACTTAAATTGACAGTTTCGGTAGGCTCTATCAAGGTGTCGTTGACGATCGGAATGGTGACGACTTTGGCTGCGGTGTCCCCATCGGCAAAATTGACAGGAATCGGAGTACCGGTGTAGTCACCAGGGGCGATCGCAGTACCGTTAGTCAGGTTCACGTTGGCTGAGACTGCACCAGCACTACTGCCATTACGAATGACTGTCACGGCTGCAACGGGCGTTCCATCTTCGTTGACGCCAAAGGTAGGGGAACTAAATTGCAGGCTGCTGTCATTGTCTACGATGTTGACGGTGGCGGTACTTTGGGTGCCAATGGTGGTATTGCCTGTCGGGCTACCCAAGGTTAATCTGACAGTTTCGTTACCTTCTACCAAAGTGTCGTTGACGATCGGAATATTGACCGTTTTGGGTGTGTTGTCTCCAGCGGCAAAATTGACAGCGATCGGAGTATTGGCGTAGTCACCAGGGGCGATCGCAGTTCCATCGGCCAAGCTGACGGTGGCTGACACAGCACCAGCCGTACTGCCAGTGCGAGTTACTGTTACGGTTGTGATGGGGGTGCCATCTTCGTTGACACTGAAGCTGGAGCCACTGAATTGCAGGCTGCTGTCATTGTCTACAATGTTCAAACTGGCGGTACCTTGGGTTCCAATCGTCGCACCGCCTGTCGGGTTAACCAAACTTAAGTTGACAGTTTCGGTACCCTCTACCAAAGTGTCGTTGACGATCGGAATATTGATCGTCTTGGGTGCAGAATCGCCAGCGCCAAAATTGACCAGGATGGGACTGTTGTTGTAATCAGCAGGGGCTGTAGCACTACCATTTGCCAAGTTCACAGTAGCTGAAACTGCTGCGGTACTGCTGCCAGTACGAGTGACTGTCACGGCTGCACTCGTCGTCCCATCTTCGTTCACACTGAAGGTAGGAGCGCTAAATTGCAGGCTGCTGGGAGGAAGAGTGTCATTGTCCACTATGCTCAAAGTGGCAGTACCTTGCGTCCCAATCGTTGCACCACCTGTCGGGTTTGCCAAAGTTAAGTTGACAGTTTCGGTACCTTCCACCAAAGTGTCATCGACAATGGGAATGGTAATAGTCTTGGGTGCTGTGTCCCCAGCGGCAAAACTAACAGGGATTGCAGTACCGTTATAATCACCAGGCGCTGTTGCAGTACCATTGGTCAAGTTGACTGTAGCTGAGACTGCGCCCTCGCTGCCACCCGTGCGCGTCACGGTTACGGCTGCAACCGCTGTCCCGTTTTCGTTGACGCTGAAGGTTGGAGCACTAAACTGAAGGCTAGGCGGATTTGAAGTCCCTTGATAGTCAATCTTCCGCACCAGGTAGTCGGAACTATCGTCTTTGAATGCGGTGGCGGTGTAGGCAGCGGTGGGGCTATCGTAGGCTTTGGCGGAGAACCGCAGTTCGTCAAAAGCAGTGTTGGTGGGAGATTGTATCTTGAATTGGAAACTGCCGTCGGTGCGATCGCCAATGAAAGTTACTCCATCTACACCGGCGGTAATCGGTTTTGCTGCGATCGGAGCGTTGAGACGAGTGATCGTAAAATTGCTGGCGGGTACCAGAGTCCCATTATTAAAGATTTGTAGCAAACCAACTTCATTACCTTGATCGCCGACTCCTGGGCTGGTTTTGGGAATCAATGCACTGAGGTCGATCGTCGCGCTAGTGATGTCTTGGTTATCTGCCCATTTCAGCTTCAGCGCTTGAGATTGATTTGTGTTGGGATTATAGTTGATTTCCGCTCTAATTTTAGTGGTGTCGGTGAACCAACCATCATAGGAGGATGGGACACCAATACCAGGGCTACTGCCATAACTCAACCAGCTTTTAGGATTTTCATTAGTTGGTAAAGTGAGGTTGGCGATCGCTTGAGGATTAAGGTAATCAGTTTCCACGCCATCAAAAGCTATCCCAGACAGTTTGATACCTTGATTCTGGGCAGCAGTCGGCCATTTTGTAATCAGGTCATTGACGCTGGTGAAATTAGTGGTTTGACCCAAAGAACCATTCAATGGAGTAGGCATAGCTTGTCTTTTGATAGTAATTAACGATTAGAAGTGACAGAAAACCACAGGGTTAGGCTTTTTTGATAGTTATCGGTCACGATAAGCAGTGTTTCATAGTCAATTGCTGCGATCCGGACAAATTTCAGATAAATTTTTCAGCCCTGCAAATAGCGGGTTTTCCACATACGTAGAGGAGAATTTAAATAATTGTCAAGATACGTAAATTTACGTATAATAATTATCAAAATATGTGAAGCTGTAGTTGGACGGCAGCCGTGTTCTCTCTGCACCCTCAAGGTCAATACCGTTGGGTTAAAGTTTTTTGTCATTGCGAGGAACAAATTATTTGTAGTGTGCGTCAAAGTAAAGATAGTACCCAAAAAATATCGAAAATCTCACAGATCCGCACAGCCGCGACAATATTTGAGCCAACCAACCCAAAAATTGTTTGGTAGCAAGACTTTTGAAAATTGCTATTAAAAGCAATACGCTTGGGTTAAAAGTTCTCCGAAGAGAGGAACGGTTCGCAAAAACTCACATTCCTCGCAATGACCGAAATAGGTTACTAATCCCTAAAATCCCCTATCTGACACCCCGTGCAAACCAGCGCCGCATCAACTCTACTTGGAAACAATAACCATCACCAACTTCCTCAATCAACTCCCGTTGCAGAAGCAAACCAATAGCATCACAACCATCAGGAAACTCTTGCAAAATAGTTTTCCCGCTCACGATTTTCCCTTCCCCTTCTGCTGCCAAAAACTGCAAAATAGCTAATCCTGCCGCATCTACTTGATTGCTTTGAATATCTGCAAAGAAGAAACTGCCAACACTTAAAGCCTCTGGGATTGCTGCTTCGACATCGGCTAAAGTTGCCAGCCGGCGCCTAGAGGGGATTTGCTCGTTTTTGAGGGCGACAATTTCAGCGCAGAGGAGTTGTATGAGGAAAGGGTGATAGCGCGTGAGTTGCAAAACTCGATCGACTGCACCGGGTTCGTAGCGCAGGGTAAAATCTTGGACGGGTTGCTCAATTAGTTGACGCGCTTCTGATTTTTTTAGATAGCTGATATGAACGACTTGGACATTGATTAAATAGCTAGACCAACGCTGAAATTCTTCTATGGTATGACTACCAGCTAGCATTACTTTGAAGCGGGGACGATGTTGAATGAGGTGGCGCAACATTCCCAGAACATCTTGCTCGTCAAAACCTCCTTTTCTGATGGCATCATCTAGCGCCTCGAATTCATCTAAGGCAAGCAGGGCAATATTTTGTTGTAGCGCTGCTTCTACTTTGTCCAGCCATTCATCAAAGTAGGTAAAAGGGTCATCTTGCAGTGTTTCGCGATCGAGAGATGGGAGAGTTAACGCGCTTTGGCGCTTCGCTGAGTTTGTCATACTCCTAGCGATATTGTAGAGAAACCCAGCAGAATCACTTGCTGATGAAACTGGGCCTTGCAAGTCTACAAACATGGGAATAATTCTGTTAGGTAGCAAGCGTCCCAGGTTGTTGAGTAGGGAAGTTTTGCCCATGCGCCGTTGACCGTAGAGTAACAAAGGAGGGCGGCGGCGGTCTAGGAGTAATTGCTCGATGCGCGTGCCGATATCAGTACGCCCGGTGAAGATTTCCTGCTGTTCTGTCAGAGGTACGCCGATGATATAAGGGCTGTCAATTTCTTGGCGAAGTTCGACTGCTTTCGCTAGTTCTTGCACATAGTTGGTGACAATTTCATACCAACGGGTAGCAATGGGGCGAAAACGAACAGAATATTTATCGCTGCTGCGGTTGAATTCTCGTATTAAACTGTTTAATTTTTCTGCTACTGCACTGAGGGCTAAACGCTGGTTGTAAGGACTTTTCTGGTTGAGGGCTGCATCTACGTCTTGGCTGATGCGACTAAAGCTACTGAGTAGGAAGCTGACTTGACTGTTTAGTTCGCCAATGGGTATACTGCGGTGAGCGTTACTGATGGCTTTTACATCTGTACAGTTTTCTAATTCCCTGGCATCTAGTTCTATTTGTACCGCTTGTGCTGCCCAACGCTGGCGGCTTGTACTTAAATAGTTGAGTGCAGCTTTGCCTTCTTCTGGATTTTGCTTTATTACTAAGAGAATGTGCTGGTTTAAGCCAAACAGAGGAAGGCGTTGCCGCTCATCCCAAAAAGCGGAATGCAAACACAGCAAACTGGGTTTATTAGCTATCCGTCGTTTGTCTAGTTGGTAGAGCAGGATATTCGATAATGTTTGGAAGGGATACACTACCACTAGCAGCCATAAGTTTATAATGACTCCCACGACCAACAACACGTCCAACGCGTCGCGCAACGCGTCGCGCAACGCGTCGCCCGATTCCTCGCGCAACGCCACGCCCAACGCCACGCCCAACGCCACGCCCAACGCCACGCCCGACCCCACGCCCGACCCCACGGCCGACTCCACGCCCGACGCCACGCCCGACGCCACCATCCACGCTATTGACAACCCCACGCCCGACCCTACACCCCGCGCCACGCCCCACGCCACGCCCAACGCCACGCCCAACATCACGCCCCACGCTACGCCCCACGCCAAACCCAACGCCACGATCCACGCCACGCCCAACACCACGCCCAACGCCACGCCAAACCCCAGGCCCCACGCTACGCCAAACCCCACGCCCGACCCCAGACCCAACGCCACGCCCAACATCACGCCAGACACGATCTTATCTACTGGGGCACCTAATAGCCAAAGTACGAAGGCAACAACAATTGAATTAGTTATGACAGGCAAGACTAGGAATGCTTGTATTAGTAACTTCCACAAAGCTGGGTTTCGTAATCGTAAACCTATTTTGCTTTTAGATTCGATTTCTAGAGCAGGGTCTATGCTGGTTAAATGGTTACGGAAAGCTGAGGGATTAAATATCATCCACCAGAGCAATTGTAGGTTACCCAGAATTAGGTTGGGGTGCTGTTCTGGTGCATCGGTGTAGGCGTTGCGCGGAACATTTGGCGATGTCATTTTGGTTGGGAATTTTTCAGGGCTTACACGTCAAGACCAAAGAAACCGGGTTTTTTACCTAATCTCCGGGCTACGATGAACAATTTTCGTAAAAAAACCCGGTTTCTGACTACCCGTGCGTAAGTCCTATTTTGTCAGTTTTCTCAGCATGGGTATCCAGTACGATCATTGCAGCACTTCCCATTCTTCCAGAGGTAAAGCAGGTTCAAAGGGGTCATCGTAGTAATTGACCGTCCCCTGCAAGGGATAATGCAAAGTATGGATAATTGTCTGATTAACCCAACTAAGATAATTATTTAATTCTTCATAATCTTGCAATTCTTGTAATTCTTCGGAAGTGAGTTCAGCTACATTTCTTTTAGCCGTTAATATTCCAATTCGCTCCAGGAAAAACCTAGAAGCGCGAAATACCAGCACTCCTTGTGCTAACTCCACCCTAACAGCTCCTTCTCTTGGCAAAGTTTTGGGTAAACGCTCCAAATTTATCGGTAAATTAGTTGTCATAGTATCGCTCTAAAAATGTTAGTTTCATTTTA
The DNA here is from genome assembly GCF_020738565.1 of Microcoleus sp. PH2017_12_PCY_D_A. Classification (NCBI taxonomy): domain Bacteria; kingdom Bacillati; phylum Cyanobacteriota; class Cyanophyceae; order Oscillatoriales; family Microcoleaceae; genus Microcoleus; species Microcoleus sp. PH2017_12_PCY_D_A. The sequence goes on from NZ_JAEQCI010000020.1 coordinate 28,948, forward strand.
TATAGATTGTAACTCAGCAAAGGGTTTTAGTTGCTCTAACCCTTCTTCATGCCAATCATCCCCGATTACCCCATCTTCCAGACTAAATAATCGTTCTCGACAAAGGATTTGCAGCAGCAGAGGCCAGCATTTACTTTGAGTCAAAATCCACTCGATATCCTCATCAGCAAAAGGTATGGGCGAACTGCCTATCAACTCCCGCGCCTCAGCTTCCGTCATAGCTCCCAGAGTTGTAGTATATCCAAAAATATTGAAAAAAGGCGAACTATGTCCCGTGCTAGTCGCTAATTCGATCGGCGATTCTGGAGTTGCCAAGACAAAGCCTAAATTCCCATTGGTTTGGTTAGTCGCCAAAGATCGCAAACTCTCCCAAAACCCATCATCTAATTCGGGACAGCGTTGTAAACCCACACCAATTTCGTCTAGTAATATGACTGTGGGTTGATGTAAATTATAACTAACGACATCCATAAATCTATCCAAGCCGCAAGGATTAGGCACGATCATTTTGAGGGATTCTAAAATGTAGCGCAGCAGCCCTTCCCGATTCTGAAGTCGCGAATCTTGAAAATCTACGAATATCCAGCGATAGTTTTCTGGATGGGGCAACCAGTCAGATTTTTGACTGGGGCGCAACTTTTCTATTGGGGTCGTGGTAATGTTTTTTAAGTATTGTAGCAGAGAAGTTTTGCCACTGCGCTTTTTGCCGATAATGGCGGCATTTTGCAATGGCTGTCTTTTGATCAAATTGAATAGGCGTTTGAGTTCCTTCTCGCGCCCAAAGAAGCAGCGCGGATTGGTGATGGGATTGCCGGTGATGAAGGGTGAAGTTTCGTCACAGGTTTGTGGTGGATTAGGCTGAGGTGACTGGGAGTCTGTTTGTTCTATATATGCAATGGTTTGCCAATCTAACCCCAATTTTTCGCTAATTTCAACAAAATTTATATAATCAACAGGATTTCCCCTCAAAAAGCTTTTGACAGTCGATGGGGATAATCCCACTTCTTGAGCAAAAGCACTCTGACTCGGAAAGCCGTTGCGCCTTACAGCCGATTTTACTTGTTCGATGCACCCTGGAGAAACTCTGAGCGATCGCCCCATGATGCCTCCAGAGAAAATTAATCCTTAGATTATAAATCCAATCTCAGCTACAAGTCAACCAAAAGTCAACTTATCTCAACCTTGAACTCAACTTTCGATGCTTTCTAATAAGGATTGTAGAGTTCCAATAAAACAAATGACTAACAAAAAATTCAAGGAAAACCAACTATCGCCCTCTAATAATTCTGGCAAAATCGATCGCACTCCTCAACAAGAAATTTTGCATCAAGCTCATTCCTATTCTCTGGCAATACGTGGATTCATCATCACCAGTGTTTTGTTCTATCTTGTAGGTATCGGCTCCTTTGTTGCTGGCAAAGTCCCAGAAGGAACAATTAACACCGCCAGCGAGTTAACACTCAAAATCCTCTTTGTGCTCGTCAAGCTCGATCGACAAAACATCGATCGCCTAAATCACCTATCCCAAGACCAAGACTAACCACAGTATAGCCGCTGGGGCGATCGCACTCTCAGGCAAAATCGGGCCAGGGCGATCGCCCGCCAGCTTATACTATCCGTCATTTGCCGGACATGATTGATTAAAATGTGTCGCACTACTGATTAGATTCCGGGCGATTCTGGCGCTTGTTCTGAATAAACTGTTCCAAATCCGCGATCGCATCTTCAAAATCCGACAAATTAATTTTCGCAGGTTTAGCCTTCTTCGGCGGACTCGAAGGCTGACTCGCAGACTTAGCTTGAGGCGACGGAGACTGAGGCTGTGCCATATCAGGGTTGGAAGCTTCTATATAATCAAACAATTCATCCAGGGACTGAAAAAAAGCTTGAGCCGAGGCCCGGCGTGAATCTTTCAAATCATCCTCATCCATCATAAGCTACTCCATAGACTTCAAAACTTGCCGAAAAACTCGCGATCGCCCGCACGTGCAGATATTAGACATCAAAATCCCAATCAACTCAAACCCTTGATAAATTTCGCTTTTATCCTCTTGCGAGATCCCCCTAAATCCCCCTTAAGAAGGGGGACTTTGACCACTTCCGGTTCCCCCCTACTGAAGGGGGGCTAGGGGGGATCGGGCTTAAGAAGGGAAGTAGGGGTTGACTTTGACCGCTTCCGGTTCCCCCCTTCTGAAGGGGGGCTAGGGGGGATCTGGGCCCTATCGTCAAACACTACACCGACACTGCATTTGACTTTCAGTTGACACGGCTTACGCATTGTCAGCCATCAATCTGTACTTAACTTTACACCCGCCGACAGGGTGATTTGAGACTTGGCGCACAGCCAGCTCAACATAATCGACCCTAAAAAAATCTCAGTTACTGTCTAATTAACCCTAGTCTAGTCGAGAATAAGGACACAGGACTTATGCAACTATTACCGCTGTTGGTCGGGTTGCGATCGCAACGCACCACCTCCAAAGGACGGACAGACGGTGTTTTTTGCTTGAGTCCCAAGATTTCAAAGGCATTAGGAGATTGTAAAGTGACTCAAGGATTTGATTACGATTTAGCAATTATCGGCGCCGGCGTGGGCGGACACGGCGCCGCCATACACGCGGTTAGCTGCGGGCTGAAAGTGGCAATTATCGAAGCGGGCGACATGGGCGGGACTTGCGTCAACCGCGGCTGCATTCCCTCCAAGGCGCTGCTGGCGGCTTCCGGGCGGGTGCGGGATTTGCGGAATGCACACCACCTCAAGACTTTGGGGATTCAGTTGGGAAACGTGGATTTCGATCGCGGGGCGATCGCCAATCACGCTAATACTATTGTTAGCAAACTGCGCGGCGACTTAACAAACAGCCTCAAACGTTTGAACGTCGATGTCATCCAAGGTTGGGGCAAAATTGCCGCTGCTCAAAAAATTACAGTCGAAACCGATAAAGGCGATAAAACTATTACCGCCAAGGATATTATTCTCGCTCCCGGTTCAATTCCCTTCGTCCCCCCGGGGATAGAAATTGACGGCAAAACAGTATTTACTAGCGACGATGCTGTCAGATTGGAATCGCTACCGAAGTGGATTGCAATTATTGGCAGCGGTTATATCGGTTTAGAGTTTTCGGATATTTACACGGCCTTGGGCTGCGAAATTACGATGATTGAAGCTCTAGATCAATTGATGCCGACTTTTGACTCGGATATTGCTAAGTTAGCAGAACGAGTGTTAATTGCACCCCGCGATATTGAAACAAAAGTTGGTTTGTTGGCTAAAAAGATTATTCCCGGTTCGCCCGTAATTATTGAATTAGCTGATTTCAAAACTAAGGAAGTTGTCGAAATTATGGAAGTTGACGCTTGTTTGGTAGCAACTGGCCGAGTTCCCGTCAGCAAGAATTTGGGGTTAGAAACAGTTGGCGTGGAAACGATGCGCGGTTATATCCCAGTTAACGATAAGATGCAGGTTTTGGCGGCGGGAGAACCGATCGCGAATTTGTGGGCGATCGGCGATGTTAACGGCAAAATGATGTTAGCGCACGCTGCATCTGCCCAAGGAATTGCGGCAGTCGAAAATATTTGCGGTCGCACTCGCGAAGTTGACTATTTGAGCATCCCGGCGGCGGCTTTTACTCACCCAGAAATTAGTTATGTGGGAATGACGGAACCTGCGGCGAAGGAGTTAGGAAAAACCGAAGGGTTTGAGGTTGCTTCTGTCAAGAGTTATTTTAAGGGAAATTCTAAGGCTATTGCGGAGGGTGAAACCGACGGTATGGCTAAGGTGATTTACCGGAAAGATACTGGGGAATTGTTGGGAGTTCACATTTTTGGTTTGCACGCTTCGGATTTGATTCAAGAGGCGGCAAATGCGATCGCCCAGCGGGATTCTGTGAACACTTTAGCATTCCGAGTTCACACGCACCCGACGCTTTCGGAAGTGTTGGATGAGGCTTTCAAACGGGCGGCTGGAGCGGCGGGCGGTCATTAATTTGTAGGGGCGGAGTTCTTGTTTGACAGGACTTATGCACTGCGCCCAAAGAAACCGGGTTTTTTACCTAATCTGTGGGTTGGAACGAAATATTTTCGTAAAAAACCCGGTTTCAGGCCCCGCGCGTCCAGGACTATTTTTAGATCCCCGATTTTTTCAATAAGTCGGGTATCTAGGTATTCTAATTGTTCAGGTTTCATAAAGCTATTCCCTCTTTACGAATATTCCTCAATAAAGGCCCGTTGTAGTGCATGAATCGCTGTTCATCCATAAATAGACAGCTAATGACTTCATCATTTTGGAGCGACAAATCGGCTCGAATGTGACTGGTTCTTTTAATTTCTTCACCGGGATTGACTTGTCCTTTGAGAACGACTAAAACATCAATGTCAGAGTCTGGGCGTTCGTCGCCTCGCGCTTGGGAACCGTAGAGCACCATTGTGACAAGGCGGCTGTCGTAGATTTGCTCGAAGTGCGATCGTAAGTCAGTTAGGATGGTTTTTAGTCGATCGTTGATGTTCATATTTGTGATGGAGGGTTGAAGGGCGATTCACGCTCGGGATAGCTGCGCTCGCGGGTACTTTAAGCAGAATGCTGCAAATCCGGCTGACTTTTGGCAACAACAAAAGGAGATTCGATATCAATCAGCCAGTTTTCATCAATAACTTTGAGATTAGCATCTAAAATTAGAGTCAGTTCGCCAATTTCATCATCTCCCTCATCGCTAACTAAGTTGTTTTTGTTAGCAGATAAATCGGCTTTGAGTAAAAAATTCAGCTTAATCCAGTTAGAAGTCGGATGGTTGTTGGTGATATTTGTGCCGAGCGATCGCCCGATTAACTCTGCACAGATAGGATGAATAAAAGTGATTTCTTCATAAAACTTATTGTTGCTATCCCAGTAACCTTTTATTTTGTAATTGCAGGATTCTAAATGTTGCGTTGCCAGAAGACTTACATCAATAGGTGCTAATATTTTAGCAAGTTCATCCCAAATTTGATGATTTGTCAAAGTTACTGCACTCATCAGCTTAATTCTCCGTTAATGACTTGTTTTGACACCTGGAAAGTGTAAAACTCCCTCAATAAACTTTCCATGATAGCGATAATCTCCACCAGCTCCTAACACCTTAGATTTGAGATCGTATCCTTCTTCTTCCGAAGAAACAAGACCTATATTACCATCGGGCGGTACTCTACCATTTTGAATAGCTTTGAGATGTTTATTGGTTCCATCGTATCTTTGGCCGAGGCGTATTTGCTTTTTGCTAAAAGATACTAGCATATCAGCCAGCGTTTGATATATGATGTCAGGCTGAATATCCGCCCAATTATTGGGTAAAGATTCCATTGGGTTGTTTGCGCTCGGGATTCTTTCATTATACCAAATATCGCACTCCGATTTTCCCCTACTCACTATAGCTTGTCTTATGAATGCTTGTCAAAGCGGTAAAAATTCCATATAGTGTTGGAGAAACAGAATTAGTAATACTCAAAAAAAGAGCGATCGCACCTCAATAATAGAAGGGCGATCGCCGGGAGCAGCTTACCTTTTTTCTGATTTCAGTCCGGGGAAATAGAAAGCTAGCGAATCTACAACTAAGTATTATGTAATAACGGTACTTAGTTATAGATTCGCTAGCTTGATAATCGGCTTACTTACAAGTTACTTTAGTGAGGTACATTGTACACTTTTGACAAAATTCCCATTGCTCACTTTTTGGATTCCACTGCATAGTGCCGACGCTACCATCACGTTCGTAATCAAAACTTACGGCTTCGGTATATTGATTTGCCTTGCAAAAAGCATTAGCGCCTTGCTGACGTGCTTTATCACTTAGTCCACTAGCGCCTTTTATTACTACATCAACTGGAATATTCTCTCCTTCCGTTGGATTGCGAAAAACACGGACATCAGTAGCAGCAATATTACTAGACTTACCAGTCTTTCCACTGTTTAGATTGCTTTGGGCCTTTGTTGGGAGGTTAGAAGCAAGGGTCGAAATAGTTAAACCTAGAACGAAAAAAACACCGAAAATTCGTTTCATACTTTTCATACCTGTTGAGTAGAAATCTTTATGTAAACATCATCTGCAAAAACTTACTTTTTGCAAGTCGGAAAAAGTCGGGACTTCAACAACCGAGTCGAGTAGGAAAAAGTAGGAAAAAATAGGAAAAAATAGGATACAATCAGTGAAACTCTAATAACAACGCAACCTATGGACGTTCAAGAAGTCTTAAAACTTGCCGACGACCTAGTTTTTATCAATACGGGAAAACACTTAGACAATCTGCAAGAGGTGATACTGCGGGGAACTTTGCAAGGTCTGAAATACTCAAAAATAGCCGATGAATCTCACTGTACTGAAGGCCACGTCAAGGATATTGCATCTGAATTATGGAAGCTACTATCAGAAGTATCAGGTGAAGAAGTCAATAAATCAAATATTAGAGTCACTTTAGAACGATTAAAATTCTCACATCTCAGGAACTTCAATAAAGATATTGTACAAATTGATGAAATCAATTTTTGTGGAGATTCCTCACCTTCCCCAAAAGTCACCAACCCACCAACCGAGAAAGTAACTCTAAATAAAGGCAACACGAAACTCAAAGTGTGCGAATATTTAGATGAAATGCCTAAATCTGGAGTTTTATTCGATCGCACCACCTCTCTTACCACCCTCAAACAGTGGATTCTACACGAAAACACCCGCCTACTCGCCATACACGGCATAGTCGGCATTGGCAAAACCGCGATCGCTGCACAACTTGTCCAACAAATCAAAGATGAATTTGATTTCGTCATCTGGCGAAGTCTCGCCACATCTCCACCCCTGCCAATACTTCAAAAAAATATAATTCAATTCTTCTGTAGGGGCGGTGCCCCCGTGCCCGCCCCTGAAGATGGGGCAACCACGGGGGGATTGCCCCTACTAGAATACTTGCAAAAATACCGCTGTCTGCTGATACTCGATGACGTACAAATGATAAATAGCAGCGGACAACTCGCTGGTAATTACCAACCTGGATACGAAGATTACGGCACGCTATTCAGACAAGTAGGAGAATTATCTCACAACAGTTGCTTAGTGTTGCTCAGTTGGGAAAAACCCAGAGAAATCGCCGCATTAGAAGGCAAAAACCAGCCAGTGCGATCGTTACAACTGAATGGTTTAGGTGGTGAAGCCGGGGAAATTCTCAGAGAAAAAGGTTTAGCTGAAGATGAAAAATGGTCAGAATTAATTGAACAATACAGCGGTAATCCCTTGTGGTTAAAAATAGTGGCGACAATGATTCAAGATTTATTTAGCGGTAACATCTCTGAAATGTTCTCTGATGATACACTATTTTTAGGAGATTTAGAATCTTTACTGCATCAGCCCTTTAATCGCTTATCCGAGTCAGAAAAACAGGTAATGTCATGGCTAGCAAGTGAAACCGCGCCAGTTTCCCTCTCAAAAGTGCCAGAGAATCTGCAATTATCCCGATCGCAATTATTGAAAATCATGCAATCCTTGGGACGGCGTTCATTAATTGAAAAAATCCAGGAGGGCGATTCCCTATGGGATAGCTACGCTTCACGCACATTTTTCACCCTTGGGCCCGTACTAAAAGAGTATGTCAAAACTAACTATTCCCGCCCAATCTGTGAGTAGTAAAAATTATATAGCAAATCCCGCTAAGGACACGGCATTGCCGTTTCCCTACACTGAATTATCTGGAATTTGGAAATGTGCGATCGACCTTTGTTTATTGTGGTCAGAAACCGGGTTTTTTCCGAGAATATCGTTACACCGCCTAAAAACTACGAAAAACCCGGTTTCTTTGGTTTCTGGCGTAGTCACGGACGCGCGGGTGGCCAGAAACCGGGTTTTTTCGAGAATCTTTCGTTACAGTCGGTGATTTAGCAAAAAACCCGGTTTCTTAGATCGCGCGGGTGGCCAGAAACCGGGTTTTTTCGAGAATCTTTCGTTACAGTCGGTGATTTAGCAAAAAACCCGGTTTCTTAGATTTTGGGTTTTTGCTAAATCGCCCTTAAATTTGATAAAATTAGGTATCTGCAAAACATCTGAACGATCGCTAAATGTTTGACGCCGACAGGTACAGCAGCCTGCTATCTCAATATCAACCGCGCATTATCAAAAATAAAGATGAAAACGAGATATTTTTAGAAATAGTTGAAAGTTTGCTTTCTCGGAACAATCTAACTCCCGAAGAAGACACTCTCATAGAACTCTTAGTCAAATTAATTGAGGATTTTGAAGAAACACATTATCAAATAAATGCTTCAACTCCCCACTCAAGACTTCTTCATTTGATGGATGCTAGAAATTTAGAGCCAGCAGATTTAGTGGAAATTATGGATACAATTGAGATAGTAAATCAAATCATTAATAACCAGCTAGAAATTACAAAAAAACAAGCTGAGGATTTGGGAAAGTTTTTTCATGTCAATCCGAGTTTGTTTCTGTTCAATTAATCCTAATAGAGACTTCTATTATATAATAGATTGAAATTTGTCGCGATCGCGGTAAGGTATAAATCCCCAGCCTAAAAACCTCGCTGTCAACTGTCAACTGTCAACTGTCAACTGTTTATCCCCCCTACTATGCTTCAAATCCGCCGCCGTCCGCCCAGCACCTCAGTCTCCGTGCTCTACCTCAGCTACGAAATCGCCGTACCCGACTCCAAGCCGCGGCACATCCTCGAAGAAATCGTCTGGCAAAAAGAGGTTGAAGTAGCCCAAAAGCGCGATCGCACGCCCTTAGCCGAACTTCACAAAAGACTCCCCTTCGCACCGCCGATACGCGACTTCCTCGGCGCGCTTAAAAAGGGTAAAACTGCACCAGCAATCATCGCCGAAGTCAAAAAAGCTTCCCCCAGCAAAGGCGTAATTCGCGAAGATTTCGACCCCGTGGCGATCGCAATCGCATACCAACAAAACGGCGCCAGTTGCATCTCCGTACTCACCGACGAAAAGTTCTTTCAAGGCAGTTTCGACAACCTCAGCAAGATTCGTTCTGCCGTTGATTTGCCGCTGCTTTGCAAAGAGTTTATTATCTATCCCTACCAAATCTATCTCGCTCGGATTAGTGGCGCCGATGCTGTATTGTTAATCGCAGCTATCTTATCTGACAAAGACTTACAATACTTTGTGAAAATTGTCAAGACTTTGGGCATGACAGCTTTAATCGAAGTTCACACTCAAGAAGAACTCGATCGAGTATTAACCCTAGAAGGAGTAAACCTGATCGGCATCAACAACCGCAACCTAGAAGACTTTTCCGTCAGTCTAGAAACCACCAGCCAACTATTAGCCTCGCGTCAAACGGAAATTCAAGCAAAAAGCATCCTCACCGTCAGCGAGTCAGGAATCCATACAGCCGACGACCTCACCCAAGTCGCCAGCGCCGGAGTCCAAGCCGTCCTCATCGGCGAATCCCTAGTCAAACAGCCAGATCCGGGTGTGGCTTTAGCCGCCCTTGCCGAGGCGCACCCGCACACCACCAAAGGCGAGACTGCTTGACAAACACCCCCGAATTCTGATAAGAATTGATTGAGTAGGTAAATAATCAGCATTTCTAGCCTGCATCGGCTCAAGCGCTTAACTGAAAAAAAATAGCACTCAAAGGCATATTGCGTAGAAATATTTTGCCAGAAAGCAATTAAATCTATTCGCTCTCGCCAGTCGATCGCACAATTTAGCGTTACCAACGCACCCTGCCCCGAATATTCGATCGGCAAAGCAGGGGTTTTGTACGGCTAGAAAACAAATAAGAAGTCGGGCATCTAATGTTCACCTGTCATGCCCCATGCAATTGCAATGGGGTGTCCGTTCGCTGAGGTATGTAAGCTTTCATGGAGCCAATTCCCCTTCCTTCGTACATTCATTATGAATTGCTACTTCAATTGTTAGAACGGAAAACGATGTTTGCTGTCAGTCCACAATCGCCCCAGCAGCAACAAGTTCACCAACTTATTATTACCCTCCGCAAAGCCCTTGCCATTCAAAAGCAATTAGAACAAAGCTGCGAGCGATCGAACTTAGCGGTAGAACACCGCTGGTCTCTAAATGAAACTAACCACAGCGGCGTTAAAAGTTAAAAAACTTAGAGTACCGACGTGACGTATCGTATTTGATTTATTCTGTATAACTCCCACCGAAAAAGTTAGGACGACATCATGGACAACAAGTTAATGCTGATGATTCCCGGCCCGACGCCGGTGCCGGAAGCGGCTTTGCTGGCGATGGCAAAACACCCGATGGGCCACCGCAGCAAGGAATTTGACGCGATTTTTGCCGAATGTACCGAAAACCTGAAATGGCTGCACCAAACCAGCGGCGATGTACTGAGTTTGACTGTTTCCGGTACCGGCGCGATGGAAGCTGGGATAATTAATTTCTTGAGTGCGGGCGATCGAGTTTTAGTCGGATGCAACGGCAAATTTGGCGAACGCTGGGCTGAAGTTGCACAAGCTTACGGTTTAAACGCCGAAATCGTCAAAGCAGAGTGGGGCCAACCTTTAAACCCCGAAGACTTCCGCGAAAAACTCGAAGCAGATACCGAGAAGCAAATCAAAGCTGTCATCGTCACTCACTCAGAAACCTCTACGGGTGTCCTGAACGACCTCGAAACCATCAACCGCCACGTCAAAGCCCACGGTGAAGCTTTAATTATGGTTGATGCTGTCACCAGTTTAGGTGCTGTCAGCGTGCCGATGGAAGCTTGGGGCATAGATGTGATTGCTTCTGGTTCTCAGAAAGCTTACATGATTCCCCCTGGTTTGGGTTTTGTAGCCGTTAGTCCTAAGGCTTGGAAAGCTTATAAAACTGCCACACTACCCCGCTATTATTTAGATTTGGGTAAATATAGCAAAGACGCTGCCAAAAATACGACTCCTTTTACTCCGCCAGTCAATATGTTTTTTGCCCTGCAAGCATCGCTGCAGATGATGAAAGCTGAAGGGTTGGAAAATGTTTTCTCCAGACACAAGCGCTTGATGACAACTACTCGCGCCGCTGTAAAAGCTTTGGGTTTGCCGTTGTTTGCTGCTGATGATGCCGCCAGTCCTGCCATTACTTCGGTGATGCCGCCGGAGTCTGTAGATGCTCAAAAAGTGCGGACTTTGATGAGAAAGAAGTTTGATATTGCTCTGGCAGACGGACAAGACCATTTGAAAGGTAAAATCTTCCGCATCGGTCATTTGGGCTTTGTGTGCGATCGCGATATTCTAGCAGCAATTTCCGCCTTGGAAGTCGTGTTGCAAGAATTAGGTCATGAAGGCTGCCTTCCTGGTGCCGGTGTCGCCGCTGCTGCGAAACATTTAGCTGGATCTTAATCTCAGTTATTAAAGGATTTTGGATTTGGGATTTTCTCTCAAATCTAAAATCCTTTTAATATGCTTGAGACAACCAATCAAAGATTTTATCCAACTGTTCGAGAGTGACTAAACCGTACTGCCACAGTACCATCGGCAAGGAATTAGGGTCTCGATCGCGCTGCCGTTTTTCGTCACCGCCGACACGTTCGGCGACAGCGATAGATGCCGGAGAGATTGCCAAATCTTCTTGTAAAAATCGAATTAATCTAGTGTATGTTGCGGGTGCCATGTAATTTTTTCTCCATGTATAGGACACCATTTTCTGATGCGAACCTGATGTTTTTGATTAGTAATAAGCCAGTTTTAAATCTGTCTCTTAACTGTCGATCGCTGTTAAAACAGTATTATGGGTTCTGGAAAATCCCAAATTTACTGCTGAGTGCGACTCTAAAGCCAACCTTTCCCAAAAAGTGAAAGGTTTTGCACTTTTGCTGCTGTCAGCCCGATCGCCTGTTGAGCGCGATCGAACTTAAACTGAATACCTCGGTATTATGCAGCGCGAATCTGAATAAATTCTGCTACCTAAACTAATTGCACTGTTGTTCTGAACTGTTGTTCAGAGCTTAACTTCATCTGCGAAAGTGCAGAATCCGCAAATCTACTTCGGCAATATTTGTCAGATATGTCGATCGCACCCGAACTTGCTACCTTAAGTTAACTTTGCCACTTAATTTGGCTTGTAGCATCTTACTTCCGACAGGTTTAGTAGATTCAGGTTTAGCGCCAGAAGTTCCAGAGAATTTCTTTTCGTGCCAGAATCCCGATCGGCTGAGCATCGTCTCTCAGGATTGGTAACGAGTCGCTGACTCCTCTGATACCTGCGACCAACAATTTACAGCTTCTGCAAACAAGCTCAAGCCCAGACTGGCTGAGATTGACATAGTAGCAAATCTTTTTGTCTTTGTGCTGCATCTTACATTAATACTTTAACAGATTTTATCAAGTTTTGTAAAGTTTCTAAATTTTTGCCGGATTTGCGGAAGCCGAACTCAGCCAGTTCTGAACAGGAGGAGTGACCTCAGAAACCCGGTTTCTAGGAAATTTTAGGTTTATTGACGAGAAATATGAGAAGAAACCGGGTTTCTAGTTCCATGGGCCAGCCCTGAAAATGCCCGAAGTGTTACTGGAAAAACTCGATTTCAATCCGATCGCCCACTTTGACACCAAGTTCAGCAGCGCGCCCGCCCCGGAGCTCGATTACTCGATCGACAGGAGTATCGGGGCCGTAGGTGGGACAAGGATCGGCGGTACAAGGAGGTGCCTCTGCTGCGATGGCTGTCACTACTCCATCCCGCAGAAAAATCATATCCAGAGAAATCTTGCAATTTTTCATCCAAAAATTGACCCCGCGCGCGGGTTTAAACTCAAACAGCATTCCTCTGTCATCAGCCAAAGAAGTTCTGTACATTAAACCCATAGCCTGTTGTTCCGGTGTTTTGGCGACTTCAAGTTCGATCGGGCGATCGGCTATCCGAGCTCTAGCAGAAACAGGCAAAACTTGACCGGATGTTGTCGCCGTCGGAGACTGCGACGCCAAAGTACCAGTAACACCAGAATTTGCGACAGGTAAAGCCGGCGAACATCCAAGCAAAAATATAATTACCCCAATATTTAGGAAATTAACCAAATAACTCATAATGATTTTAGATTGGGAATGGGGAATTGGTAATGGGTAATTGGTAATGGGTAATTGGTAATGGGTATGGGAATTTTTAACAAATGTCAACTGACAACTGACAACTGAGGGCGGGCACGCACCATCCACCGCCCCTACCAACTGACAACTGACTAATGACCAATGACTAATGACTAATGACTAATGACTAATGACTTCTTCAAGCTTCGCGCATCACGTAGCCAACACCGCGCACAGTCTGAATCAAGCGCTTTTCGCCCTCATCTTCAATCTTGAGGCGCAGGTAGCGGATGTAAACCTCAATCACATTCGACTCGCCCAAAAAGTCGTAACCCCAAACATTTTCTAGAATTTGTTCGCGAGTCAAAACATCGCGGGGATGTTCCATCAAATACTTTAGCAGTTCAAATTCCTTCATTGTCAGGTCGATCGCCCGTCCGTTGCGTAGAGCTCGCCTAGACGCCAAATCCAAAACTAAATCACCAAACCTCAGTTGTTCGCTGCTGGTGTTATCCGGCTGCAAATACAAGCGCACCAACTGCATAAACTCCTCACTACGGTAAGGTTTGAGAAAATAATCATCTGCGCCAGCTTCCAGACAAGCCACGCGATCGTCCACTGTATCGCGACCGATCAATAATAGCACTGGCGCCCGATTGCCGCTACTTCGGAGGTGAGAACACAGGGAAAGCCCCGATTCAGGGCCGAGTATGCGATCGATTACAATCAAAGCTGGCTGCAATTGTCGGGCTAAATGTTGGCCTGTGGCGATACTAGAAGCTATTACCGGTTCGTAGCCGGAGGATTTTAAGTCTAGACTTAAGTGTCCGGCGAGAACTTCGTCTGTTTCTACTAGCAGGACACAGGGATTGCGATCGAGAGTAATTGCAGCCATTGAATTGACCGGTGAAGACCATAACTGTTCTAGCACGTATCTAGGGACAGTTGTCAGTTGTCAGTTGACAGTTGTCATTAGTCATCAGTCATCAGTCATTAGTCATCAGTCATTAATCATTAGTGCGATCTTAAGAGCTCGCGAACGTTATCAGTCATTAGTTAGATGGAAAAATCAAGAAATAAGCAAGATAAGCCAATGACCAATGACCAATGACCAATGACCAATGACCAATGACCGATTCCCAATGACCAATTCCCAATGACCAAATTCAATATTAAAATCTGAGGACTGAAGTCCTCACTACAAACCTAATTACCAATTACGCAATTCAACAATCTATGAGCATCATCGTATTTGGCAGTATCAACATTGACCTCGCAGCAAAAACTCCCAGATTGCCGCAACCGGGGGAAACTATCATCGGTAGCAATTTTTTCACGGCAGGCGGCGGCAAAGGAGCAAATCAAGCCGTAGCAGCGGCGCGTCTCGGAACTTCGACTCACCTGATCGGGCGTGTGGGCAACGATAATTTTGCTGAAGAATTATTGACAAGTTTACAATCCTATGGTTTGAGTACAGAAAATATTTTAATAGATAAAAGCACTCATTCAGGTGTGGCAATTATTGCTGTAGACGAGACAGGTCAAAATAATATTATTGTGATTCCGGGCGCGAATAACAATGTTGGTGATGCAGATATCGAAGGTCTCAAAAAAGTGTTGCCGTCAGCTACATCTTTGCTGTTACAGTTAGAAATTCCCCTGGAAGTTGTCCTAAAAGCGGCCAAAGTCGCCCGTGAATTGGGGGTGCGAGTGATTCTCGATCCAGCCCCGGCTGTGGCGGATTTGCCGATCGCACTTTACCCCCTAATTGACATTATCACGCCGAATGAAGTGGAAGCGGGCCAGTTAGCCGGTTTTCGGGTGAATGATACTGAAACGGCGATGATGGCTGCCAAACAGTTGCAGGAGCGCGGTGTCAAGAATGTTATTGTCAAATTGGGCGATCGCGGGGCTGTTGCTGTCACTGCGGATGAGAGCTTTTTTGTGCCGGCTTTTGCTGTGGAGGCGATCGACACTGTGGCTGCTGGCGATGCTTTTAACGGGGGGTTGGCTGCGGCCTTAGATGGCGGGCGATCGCTGTCAGAGGCGGTGGTGTGGGGCTGTGCAGCGGGTGCTCTGTGTGCAACTAAGGTGGGTGCTCAGGTTGCTATGCCCGATCGCACAACTTTTGATAATTTTTTGCAGCATAATTTAGTTTGAATTTTTCAAGTGCGAATTGCACACCCTATTTTAGTAATTTGTAAGGTGTGCAATGCGCACACTACTTTAACTTGTAGTAAGGTGCGCAATGCGCACACTACTTTAACTTGTAGTAAGGTGCGCATTGCGCACCCTACTTTAACTTGTAAAGCGCGCATTAGTTTAGGTGCGCAATGCGCACACTACTTTAACTTGTAGTAAGGTGCGCATTGCGCACCCTACTTTAACTTGTAGTAAGGTGCGCATTGCGCACCCTACTTTAACTTGTAAAGCGCGCATTAGTTTAATTTGTAATTTTTCAGGTGTGCATTGCCCACCCTACTTGTCTACTTTCATGGCCGCTGAATAATTGTTTCAACTACCCGGCGCTTAACTTTTGGATCGATACCAATCAGCCGCACGTATTCGCCGCCGTGTTCGGCTAAGCAAGTTTCTAAAGATGCAACCACATCTTTTTCCTGTGCAGTTTTAATTGTCGCACAACTTTGCCAAGAACCCGTTTTAAATCGGCGATTGTCTGCATATTCCATGCCAATTTTGCAGCCCCTTGCTAACAACTGCTGCACTTGTTCCAATACCTCGCCACTCAGCCGTACAGCTTGACCGTTACTAACTTCAGAACTTGGCTCGACGTAAGCTTTATAATATTTCGAGGATGGGTCGTTTTGTTGGTTCTGCGTTGGCGCAGCCGCCGGGACATTGACGGTTCCGGGAACGTTGAACAGCCGCGATTGGTTGTATTCATCTACTAAGCGCATTTCCTGCACCCGCTTTTGTTGACCAACCATCAAACTGCCCATTTCTAATAAATGAGCGAGGCTGAAATTAGGGTTCGGGAAATCTGGCGGTGCTTCGAGAGTGTTTACCAAACGCTTGGAAACTCGCTCGATTCCTATTTTGTGGATGAATTCGCGGATTTGTTCGTCGTAAATGCGCGATCGCAAAGCGCTAAAAAAGTCGATCGCCTGATCGGCAAAATTATCAACCAAACCGACGATCTCGGTTTTTGACAAATTGTCCGACTCAAAAATTCCGCCGACAATCCCAATTTTATCATCCCGGCTCGGTTCCCAATAAAACTTTTCCATCCGCCCGTCGCGAATCAGCGGCGCGTACAGGGTAGCAAAGTCATTTCCGGTGACAATAATCGGCACTCGGTGCAGCGGCGTGCTGTCATAACTTCCCGGTAACTGCACGTTAGTTGGATTGTCCGCAATATTCATCAGAGTGGCATTGACCATCTGAGTATTCACGGTATATTGAGTAGTAGTATCGAACCTGCCAGCTCCGGCATCCAAATCGTTAATAAAAATGGCGCACATCTCGCCCCGCACCCGAATTTGCTCCGCAGCTTCGCGGTAGCGCAAGCGAATTAAACGCGCCGGATCTCCCGCATCGGGACTTTCTAATTCTCCGCCAGATATCATCACCGGTTCAAAGCCCATCCGCCGAAAAACCAGTTCGCATTGAAATGTTTTGCCTTCTCCTTTGCGGCCGTGAATTCCCAAAATTAGCGGAACTCTTACGCCCGGTAAATTTAAAAAATTCTTGGTGACGTGCACCGCAACTTTATCGAGAAAGTTAGGAGAAATGTAATAACTCATCGGTAGATTTGTGAGGGATCTATTGCTGTTACTGTTACAATTTTATGACAAAACTAACAGCATACACCGCGAAGCTGGATTTTTACCGTACAATCGAGGTCTAGATATTATCTGTTGTTAAGGAGCGATTCGTGAGTCCAGAAACTTTACTAAAAGAACCGATCGTGCAAGCCGAAGCCAGTCCCTTCAGTTCTGAGGGCTTCGACAGTTATGTAATGACTACTTACGGGCGTTTTGCGATCGCCCTGGAACGCGGCCTCGGCTGTCGCGTTTGGGATACCGAGGGCCGCGAATATCTCGATTTTGTGGCGGGTATTGCTACCTGCACTCTGGGACACGCCCACCCAGCCATGATTGCAGCGGTAACTCAGCAAATTCAGACGCTGCACCACGTTTCTAATCTTTACTACATCCCCGTACAGGGCGAGCTGGCGAAGTGGCTTGTAGACCATTCTTGCGCGGACAGAGCTTTCTTTTGCAACTCTGGCGCGGAAGCTAATGAAGCGGCGATTAAACTGGCGCGCAAGTACGCCCACGAAAAATTAAATATCTCGAATCCGACAGTCATTACTGCTGTTGCTAGTTTCCACGGGCGGACTTTGGCGACGATTACGGCGACGGGACAGCCTAAATATCAGAAGGGTTTTAGTCCGTTGGTTCCGGGATTTCACTATGTTCCTTACAATGACATTAGCGCGATCGAACAAGCGATCGACGAACTCGACAAAGACGAACGCCAAGTCGCTGCAATTATGCTGGAAGCGCTGCAAGGTGAAGGGGGAGTTCGCCCGGGAGATGTGGCCTATTTCCAGCGGATTCGGGAAATTTGCGACGAAAAAGGCATTTTGCTGATTCTCGATGAAGTGCAAGTCGGAATGGGGCGCAGCGGTAAATACTGGGGTTACGAAAACCTCGGGATTGAACCGGATATCTTTACCTCTGCGAAGGGGTTGGGCGGCGGTATCCCGATCGGCGCTATGCTGTGCAAGTCGAACTGCGATGTATTTGAACCGGGAAGTCACGCTAGCACTTTTGGCGGCAATCCTTTTGCTTGCGCTGTAGCTTTGCGCGTGTGCCAAACTTTGGAACGGGAAAACCTTCTGGAAAACGTCCAGCAGCGCGGAGAACAGTTGAAAGCAGGGCTCCACAAGCTGGCGGCCGCATATCCGCATTTGATTGCTGAGGTGCGCGGCTGGGGCTTGATTGTCGGGTTGGAATTGCAGGCTGATATTGCACTGACATCGGCCGATATTGTTAAATCTGCGATCGCGGCTGGTGTGCTGTTGGTTCCCGCCGGGCCGAAGGTTTTGAGGTTTGTCCCGCCTCTGATTGTTTCTGCTGCTGAAGTCGATCGGGCTTTGCTTGCAGTTGAGGAAGCGTTGCGCTCTCAAGCGGTACACTAAAAATCTGCTGGATTGATTTTTGCGGACTGAGCGGACTGAAGTCCGCACTACGAACCTTTTTTTGCGATCGCAATCGATTCGGGATAAATGTAAACCCGCCCCGCTGCAAGTATGTCGGGGCGGGTTTATATAGTTTAGGACTTGCGTGGAAACCTGTTTTTTTAGGCAAAGGCACTGCGTTATGCGGATGTGTATCCTGGAAAAACCCGGTTTCTTTAATTCTTCTACCTAAGTCTTAAAGTTAATAGACTCCCGGTTGGGAATTTTTAACCGCTTTTTAATGTCGATCGACACAAAAAATATATCAGGATAAAATTGATTTTTATCATCCACTCGAATATTGTCTGTGAAACCCGCCCCGAAACACTGACGGCGCATTACACCGGAATTTGGTCAAAGAGCAACGGGCACAATAATACTATTAGTGATAGTAGGTGCTAATCTCGCTATCTGCCTGTCTGTTGCGATTTGTGAATCCTGGTTTAACTGATTTCAGCGTTTAAGCTCTATAATCCGTCCCAGACTCGTACCTCCGGTTCGGGATCGAAATTTAAACAGTTCCTGATTTCATTGGCTGCACGGAAGCAGCAATCCTCTCGTTAATAGTTCGGCGGAATGCACGATGGACGAACAGCGTCGCGAAACTGATGTTAATATGCTCCGAGCGCTGCTGGAAAATCCTGTGGACTCAGGAATAGATTTGATTTTGAGGACTGACTCAAAGTCGATCGACTTTGGGTTCGTGCAAATGCTGTACTTGGAAGAGCCGGCACTGACGCGAGACAGCTTGCTCAAAGCTGCAAAATTCTTTCAAAGGACGATCGCACCCTTAGAATCTGCCAAGGGCAATGCTAAATTGCCCGGAACCGGCGCAGCATATCTGGCTTTTTTAGCAGAAGTATTGCAAGCAGTGGCGCGCAGCGCTGATTCGCAGCACCTGTACGCGCTGCTGAGAAACAATTTAGACAAACTCGACCAGAATTTCGCAGATCTGCTGCGCCGCTGGGCAAATTTGGTACTCCCCACCGCCCAAGAATCAGAGGTTAGGCGCATTGCAGCTCTAATCGGCAATCTGAGCAACAAAATTGGGCGGTTTCCCCTCGGTAGCAAGGCCAATAATTTGGAAATCGAAATCGCCGGTTACGAAACGGTGGCTAAGGTATTTACCCGCAAAGACTTTCCCCAAGAGTGGGCAGTCATGCAAAATAATCTGGGCAATGCTTATACCGATCGCCCCAAAGGTGATAAGGCTCAAAATATCGAACAGGCGATCGCTTGCTTTGCCAATGCCCTGCAAGTGCGAACTCGCCAACAGTACCCGGAACAATGGGCGACGCTGCAAAACAATCTGGGAAACGCCTATAGCGAACGCCTCAGGGGAGATGGGGCCGAAAATCTCGAAATTGCGATCGCCTGCTATCAAAACGCCCTACAAGTTCGCAACCGCGAGGGTTTTGGAGGAGATTGGGCAAGCACTCAAAACAATCTCGGCCGCGCTTACAGCCGCCGACTGCGGGGCGACAAAGCCCAAAATCTCGAACAGGCAGTCGTTTGCTACCACAATGCCTTGCAAGTCTACAACCGCAAGATGTTTCCCCGGCGCTGGGCGACGACTCAAAATAATTTGGCAAATGCTTACTGTGAGTTCCTGCGGGGGAATCGGGCAGAAAATCTCGAATACGCTGTCAACTGCTACCAGAGAGCTTTGCAAGTGCGGACTAAGGAAGCTTTTCCGCTGCAATGGGCGACGACTCAAAGGAATTTGGGCCGGGTGTTTATCGATCGCATCAAAGGCGATCCGGTGGAAAATCTGGAAATGGCACTCACCTGTTTTCAAAATGCTTTGCAAGTCTACACTCGCATCAAATTTCCCGAAGCCTGGGGTTCGATCCAAACTTACCTCGGCAGGATCTACAGCCTGCGGGTGAAAGGGGAAAAAGCCGAAAATATCGAAATGGCGATCGCCTGCTATCAAAATGCTTTGCTCTTTTGCAACCGCCAAAAAACTCCCGAACGCTGGGCAATGCTCTGGGCCTACCTCGGACGCGCTTTCAGCCAACACGTGAAAGGCGAAAAAAACCGCAATCTCAAAAGCGCGATCGCCTGTTATCAAAATGCAGTCCAAGTCTACAGCAAGCAGGCTGCTCCCCACCGCTGGGCAATGCTGCAAATTTATCTGGGCCGAGCTTTTTCGGAACTGACGCAGACGGAAAACTCGTCTCGCATCGAAAGCGCGATCGTCTGCTATCACAGTGCCGGCCAAATCTACACTCGCGAAACCTATCCCCACCGTTGGGCGCAAATTTTATTTTATTTGGGTGAAGCTTACCGAGTTCGAGGCGAGTTGCTGCGCGCCTGCGGGGTTTTTACTGCTGCTGTCGATACTGTGGAATTCTTGCGCTGCGAAGTTGGGGTTGATGCGGCCGATTTGGGCGATCGGGGGAGTAACTCAAAAGCCAAATTAGCCAGCACCTGGAGAGGACTCTATAAATCCCTCGTACAAGTTTGCCTAGAATTGGGCCCGGGCCATCCGGAATATTACGCTAGAGCTCTCGAATACGCCGAACGCCACAAAAATCGCAATTTGGTAGAACTGCTGGTTAAATCCCCCCTGACTCCCAAAGGCGACATTCCGGCAGCGGTACGCAGCGAGTTGGAGTCATTGCAACTGGAAATAGCCAGGGAACAGCGACAGCAACAACAGCGACAACCCGAACCCAGCACTACCTTGATTTCTGAGGGCGATACCCAAGGTTTGAACAGCGGTTCTCTGATGCCGAACTCCGATTTTATGCACTTAAATCAATTGTGGCGGCAGTTTGATGGGTTGATTGCGCGCGAGGTGCAGGCGAACGACCCTTTCTTCAGCTTAGCTCGCAAAGTTGAACCCATTACTTTCGAGCAAATTCGTCAATTGTTACCTGATGCCAATTGTGCTGCTTTGGTGTGGGCGAGTTTGGAGGATTTGCTAGTGGCTTTTGTGGTGGTGAAGAGTGCGGAATATCCCGCCGTTCACCTCTGTGCGCCGGGAAATGCTTTGGCTGCCGAAACTTGGGCCGGAGAGTACCTTAGCGCTTATTCCGAGCAAAAAGGTCGCTGGATCAATCATCTCCCGGCTCGCCTCAAACGCTTGGCCGAACTGCTGGAAATCGATCGAGTGGTGGCGCTGATTCCGGAAAATTGCGATCGGCTAATTGTGGTGCCGCACCGATTTTTGCACGCTTTGCCGCTCCATGCTTTGCCTTTGGGGGTGAGAGAGGGGTTGGAGGACACCGGGGCAATTTTCAGACCTCATTGGGGCGATCGCAGCGGTTTCGATCTGTTGGATACGCACAACGGTTCTGATTTTTCTCACAGTTCGTCCTTTGGGGAGATTTCACCTCCTGCTGCTTATTTGATCGATCGATTTGCCGGAGGAATTCGCTATGCTCCTAGCTGCCAGCTATTGCGGTTGAGACAAATCGCGCGCAGCGCAGCTATCGGCCGCTACAGACCGAATTTGCAGCACCTGTTGGCCGTTCCCACTTTCAGCAGAGATGCGCTTTACAGCAACCTGGAAATCGGCAATATTTCCCAGTGTTTTTCCAGTACAGAAATTTTGCGGCAGAAGCCAGCAATTAAAGAGGCTTTTTCTCGATCGATGTCTGTAAATGACGGGAATTCATCCGCGAAAATAGGGCAGGTGCAGCAGAAAAAATGCGCTCACTTTGCTTGTTTGAGCGTGCTTGATTTCGCTTTCCCGCTCAAATCAGGCGTATTTGTGAGAAATGATACTATGACTTTGGAGGAAATTTTTAATTTCGATTGTCGGCAATACTTTTTAGTTACTTTATCCGCTTGCGAAATTGCAGCAGGCTCAGTCAGCGGTACTGAAGATTTTGTCGGTTTGTCCGCGGGTTTGTTGTATGCTGGCACATCTAGTGTTGTCAGCAGTCTCTGGAAGGTGAATGATGTTTCCACGCTGCTGCTGACGAGCAAGTTTTATGAAAATCTCGGGCGGTTTCCTCGATTGCAAGTGGGAGATGTGGCGCGATCGCTTGCGGAGGCTCAAAGGTGGCTGCGGGATTTGACAGGCGAGGAATTGGAGGTATTGCTGGCTGATTTTCAGCCTCAAATTTCGCAAACGTTCGATCGGCTTTCACAAAGTTCTCGCCTAATTGCTGAAGCATCTTTGCAGCAAATTCGCAACCGCAAACCCTGTCCTTTTGCCAATCCCTATCACTGGGCAGCTTTTACGGCTGCTGGGGTTTAGTCATTAGTCATTAGTCATTAGTCATTAGTCATTAGTCATTAGTCATTAGTCATTAGTCATTAGTCATTAGTCATTAGTCATTAGTCCTTAGTCCTTAGTCATTAGTCATTAGTCCTTAGTCCTTAGTCCTTAGTCCTTAGTCCTTAGTCCTTAGTCCTTAGTCCTTAGTCCTTAGTCCTTAGTCCTTAGTCCTTAGTCCTTAGTCCTTTATTTTTACAATGCCTACGGGGCAAAGGTTCTAGCCATTATTTGGTTTTGTAACTAAAATCTGAAACTCCCGCTACGTAAGGCTTACATAATTTAGATGCGTTTGCCCTGGTCGTAGGGTGCGGATCCATTGAAAATACCTCACATCCCATCGACAATTTGATGGATCCGCAGCGGGTGCATCTTTGGCAAATATATCCGTAGGGGCGAAGCAAGACCGCAGTCAATATGGGATGATAACTAATAACTTATATGCGGTCATGCTTCGCCCTCTTCAATGGTTCGCCTCAAATCCTTTCCGGTAAAGGATCTATTCCATGCAGCGGAGAAAGAAAAATGGTATCAGTAGGGTGCGCAATCCGCACCTTACGGCTTAG